>JBEIQV010000266.1:0-4505 GCA_040376335.1 Verrucomicrobiia bacterium
CACCACGGGCGGACGCAGCACTCAGGCCGATCTCTACCGCGTGACCTACACGGGGAAAGAGGCCGCCGCACCACTCGCGGCCGCGAAGCTTCACGACAAAGATGGCAGCGAAGCGCGCGAGCTGCGCCACAAGCTGGAAGCCTTCAACGTGAAAGCCGATCCGACGGTGGTTGCATTTGCGTGGCCCCATTTGAAAAGCCCCGACCGCTACATCCGCTACGCCGCGCGCATGGCCATCGAGCGCAATCCAGTCGCCGAGTGGCAGGAGAAGGCGCTCGCGGAAAAGCAACCCGATGCCGCGTTCACCGCGCTGCTCGCGCTCGCACGACTGGGAGCCGCAGACACACAGCCTGCGATCTTCAAAGCACTCACCGCATTCCCTTTTGCAAAGCTTACGGAGGAACAAACGCTCAATAAACTGCGTGTGATCGAAGTTTCCATCGCACGGCAGGGCGTGCCGACTGGCGATACTGCCGCGCAAGTGATCGCCGATGTGGACCCGCTCTATCCCGCGAAAACGGAATTCGCCAATCGTGAGTTGTGCCAGATTTTGCTCGCGCTCAACGCGCCGAATGCCGTCGCAAAAACGGTCGCGCTGCTCAAGGCCGCGACGACCCAGGAGGAGCAAGTCACCTACGCAGTTGCACTCCGGAATATCAAGTCGGGTTGGACCGAGGAACTACACCGCGACTATTTGGCGTGGTGGACAACTGGTCGCTCGACGCAGCATCCGGCGCAGGTCGTGCAGTGGTTCACAGATGCAGGCATCAACTTCAACAACGGGTCAAGCTTTGGAAATCTGGTGAAGAACATCCTCAAGGAAGCCAAAGCCTCGATGACGCCCGCCGAACTCGCCGCGCTCGCCGATTTGAACAAACCGAAGCCCGTCGAGAAACCCGCCGCCGAGCCGCGCAAATTTGTGAAAGATTGGAAGACCGCCGACATCCAGCCGTTGCTCGATAAGGTCGGCAAGGGCCGCGATTTCGCCCGCGGCAAGGCGACCTATGAAGCTGCGCAATGTGTGCTCTGCCATCGCTACGGCGACATGGGCGGCGCTGCCGGCCCGGATCTCACAAACCTCGCCACGCGCTTCAAGAGGCAGGACATTTTGGAATCCATGACCGAACCCTCGAAGGTCGTCTCCGAGCAATACATGAACACCATGTTCACGCTGAACGACGGAAAAGTCGTCGCCGGCCGCATCGCACAGGATTCGCCGGACAAGGTCGTGGTGATGACCAATCCTTTCGACACCACCAGCACCGCAACAGTGAACAAATCGGAAATCAAATCGCGCGAATTGTCGAAGATTTCACTCATGCCACCCGGCCTGCTCAATACTTGCACGGAGGATGAAATCCTCGACCTCGTGGCATTCCTCGAATCCATGGGCGACCCGAAGCATCCGAATTTCAGCAAGTAGGCCCTTGCGGCTACGTGTCGGCTTACACGTAATCTGGGACCCCAAAGCTACGCTATAAAACGCGAACTCTACGGCCGTTGGGGGGCCATACATTTTACGAACTGCCTCCAATTGCACCGAGGTGGACAAAGTCACACCATTCATTTGCCCCCATGACTGTAAAAGCCGTCGAAAAAAGCGCGCGGATTAAATCCCGACATACTCACCCATGGCCACGCCATTAAGGAGGCGCTGATTCAATCAAGAAGCGTAGTTTCTTGATTGAATCCGGGATACCCCTAATCCAAGCGTAGATATCCAGTAATCGTGCTTGCGAATGTGCTAATGATTTTCGATGTTGGAGTGCCGAATTTCACGCGCCCTCTTGCATCCCGCTTCCCTCAATGAAATTAAAACTACATCAGCACCCCTTTATTAAAAAACAGATTTGCGCGTGGCCATTGTTCACGATGTTTGCGGTGAGCGCATCCGCAGCGAATGTTTCGTGGACGCGGGAGATGGATGCCGTATGGAGCACCGGGGAAAATTGGGCGGGCGTTCTTCCAGTCACCACGGATTTATCGATGTTTGATGCAAGCGCTGCGGTCAGTTTGAACACGACAGATGCGGCAGGGGTTTCAATGCAGGATTTGAAAATCGCGACATCGGCGGGGCTGATTACCATCGGCGGAGCAAATACGCTGACGCTCGGTGCGGGTGGTTTCAGCGTGAGCAACGACACGATAGGACTGGCGATGGAGGCGGTGGTTGCGATTGCGGTGGAGCAGGCGCGGAGCGAGGCATCCATGCAGAAGCTGGCGGTGAAAGGCGGGGCGGATGTGAGTTTGAGCAAAATCGGGATGGGCGATTTGACTTTGAGTGGTGCGAATATGTTTGCCGCTACGAAGGTGATTGAAGAGCAGCCGTTGAATGTGCCCGCGAGTTTGAAAGGAACGAAGGTGGGGAAATTAGCGTATCCTGAATTTGGAATTTTGAAAATCGGCCCTGCATCCATCGCGAGCCTTAGGCTGGAGAGAGCGAGACGTGATGCTGGCAGTGGTGTTTTGAGGGGCACGAATCGCGGCGGCAGAGGCACGGTGAGGGTTTCATCGCGTAGCATTCGCAGCGAGGGAGCTAAGGAGAAGGCGGCAACCTATGGGGAAAGCGCTCAGGAATTTGCGGCGGCTTTGAAGCTGCCACATGGCGCGGGGCCAATGGTCAGTGCCGAGGCTGCCGTTGTTTTGCCGGAGAACAACGAAATGGTGCCCGTCAATGGAGGCGCGCTCAGCAACATCACAGCGAACAACGTCACCATCGCGGAAAACAACCGCATCCCCCGAACCGCGCGCAATCTTGTCTCCCCGCCTGCGCCGGACTACGCCACTTACATCGCGAGCACCAACCCGGTGGGATGGTGGGGCATGAATGAAATGGGTGGCAATAATTTGCTGACTACAGAGGATCTCTCGGCTGCCTACGGTGCAGCGAATAATGGAGCGGGAGTTAATTTGAATCTGAACTACCAGGGCACCGGCACAAACAGCCTCACGGATCAAACGGGCTTTGTGTTCAGCAACGGGAACAACAGGGCGGTCTATTTTGATGGCACCACAAACTCTGGTGCCTTTGGCAACACCACTACAGCATACGATTTGAACATTGTAGGTGCGATCTACCGTCCACCCAGCTTCGCTGCAGAAGTTTGGGCTAAAAATGACGGCCTGCTGGCCGGAGTGGATGCCCAGCGGTTTTTTGCTACTCGCGAATTAGGATTAGGTTTTGAGACTAACGTTGGAGGTAACGGCATTGGTTTTGGCAGGCTTCAGTTTACTACTTTTGGCAAATCGGACTACTTCTCTACAACCTTGATGCCCACTGATAACAACTGGCATCAAATTGGAGTTTCGTGGGATGGAAATAATACGGCGACATTCTACATCGACGGCGCTTTTGCGGGCACATATGTAGGGCCACTACCCAGTTTAATAGACGCTTTATCCCCCGGTGCCAACAGCATTAACTTGGGACATCGCAATACCGACATTCAGCACTTCAAAGGTTACTTGGATGAAGTGGTATTGTGGAACACTACGCGTAGTGATGCGGATTTTGCCGCCAGCTATCTTGCTGCACAGACTCCACTGACCACGGCATACTGGGTGGGCACGACCAGCGGAGTTTGGAATGCCCATGTCAATAATTTCGCCTCCAATATCGAGGGGACGAATTTCGCCAAGGTGCCGGTATCCATTATTACCGATGTGATTTTCAACGCCAATGTGGCGGCGAATTTTGGGAACACCACGTTCGGAGTGGATACGACGATCAAGTCGCTGACGTTTGCGGGCTACACGACTGCGTCGGTGGGCATCGGCGGGGGAAATACACTGACCATCACACCTGCAACAGACAGAGCAGGTGTCACGGTCGAGTCGGGGTCAGGCACACACACCATGAGCACGATGGTAGCGCTGGGTGCGCCCCAGACATGGACGGTGACTGACGCCAGCCAGACCCTCAACATGAGCGGAGTGATCAGCGGTGCATTTTCGCTGACCAAATCCGGCGCGGGCACGCTTGTGCTCACTGCCGACAACATCAACACCGGCGGAACAACCGCAGCGCAGGGGACGCTCGCTTTGGACTACACGACGGTGGGGAGCAAGTTGAGAGACGCTGGTGTTTTGACCTTTGCAGGCGGAACCGTGGATCTCAGAAACGGCGCCACCACGCATAACGAAGTGGTCGCCTCGACGACGATCCCCGGCGGCTTGAGCAACGTGACACGAAGCAGCGGCACATCGGTGCTTCGGCTCAACACCATCACCCCCGGTTTGGGTGTGCTCAATTTCGGTGCCGATAGCATCGCAGACACGGACAACACGAACACCAACGGCATCCTCGGAGGCTGGGCCACAATGGGGCGCACGGACTGGGCGACGAACTCCACCAACGCAGCGGACGGTCCGATCACAGCGTTTGCTGCATATACCGACATCAATGTGCGCGGTGTGAGCACCATTGCCGACGGAGCGACGACGAATGTCAGGCTTCTCGGCGACGGCACCTCCGGCAACATCGCGCTAGGTGCTGTGACAACGAC
>JBEIQV010000112.1:0-10205 GCA_040376335.1 Verrucomicrobiia bacterium
GCGAAAAAAACAGCCCCACCATGAGCAGCCCGTAGAGCCGCCACCACGAGATGCGGATGCCCTGCACGCGCAACAAAATCTGCCAGCGGATGCCGGCGAGAATTTCAAAGATGCCATAGGCGACGACACCACCCACAATCCAGCGCCAGTCGGCCTGCTGCACCGCGTCCTTGAGCGCGCGTTGCTTTGCCGGATCATGAAAAACCCACCACAGCAGCGCGGCGGTGGCGGCGAATTGAAAGAGCCAGAGGAGCAGCTTTTTCACGCGCCGAAGCGTTCCTTCCACTTGGCGAGGGAGGTGGTGATTTCTTCCTTGGTGCGGCGGGGGCTCATTTCAAAAACGAAGAGGGTGTCCTTGGGGATGTGCGGGAGGAGTTTGTCGTATTCGACGTCGCCGGTGAAGGGGGCCATGTGGTCGCGGCCCGGCCATTTGGTGTCGTGAAGATGGCAGCCGATGAGGCGGGGTGCGATTTTTTCAAACCACTGGACGTGGTCGAGGAAGCCGAGGTTGTGCTTTACCTGCACGTGGCCGAAGTCGTGCCAGTAGCCTGCGGTGGGGGCGGGGAATTGGTCGAGCACGGCGAGCATTTCGCGCTCGCTGGGGATTTCCTCGAAGCTGTGGCGGCTCTCGATGCCGAGGCGGATGCCGTGTTCGGCGGCGTAGTCGTAAACGCGGCGGAGGCTGGTGAGCATTCGCTGAAAGGGGCGCTCGCGGTTTGCCTCGCGCTTTTTCACGCCTTCGAGTTTGAGGCGGACGAAGTCTTTGCTCATGTGCATGCCGACTTCGGCCATTTTTACGAGTCGCTCGGTGTATTCGCCGATGGGGACGCTGCCGAGGTGCATGACGACGAAGGGCGCGCCGAGGCGTTTGGCGAAATCAATGGTCTTGAGCGAGTGGCGTATGGCGCGTTCGCGTTCGCCGTCGAGGTGCGAGGAAAGCTGGTAGCAGTCGGGTGAGGCGCGGGGGATTTCCGGCGGCAGGGGGCAGAAGTTATGGAGCGAGGAGATTTTCACTTTTCCCGCCTCCCACATTTTGAGGATGCCTTCGACGAGGGAAAGGCGGATGCCGTGGCCGAGTTCGACGGTGTCGAAGCCGAGATCGAGTATTTCTTGGATCATCGCGGCGCCGTCGGTGTGGCGTCCGGAGTTCCAGCAGGTGGAGCAGCTAATCATTGTGCGGCGGCGATACTAGCGTTCCCGATGCGTTCCGCAACGCGAAGTGAATGATTGATTGAACAAAATGCAGAGAGGTCCACTCTTACCTCTGCCGTGAAAACAATTCGCAGCCAGCATTTCACCCGGGTTTTGGTCGGGGTTCTGACTCTTCTCGGCTGGGTCGTGCTTTCAAACCACTGCGCGCTGGCTGGAATGTTGGGCGAAATGCGGCAGGCCGTTCACAAGGCAGGTGAGTCCGCCTGTTGTCAGAAAAAATCATCCGCTCCCGAGGACAAGCTGCCCTGCCAGCAAATGCCACATGGCTGCTGCAAGACACTGAATGTCGTGACGCCCGATGGCGCGAAGCTGCCGGACAAGGCGCAGGCGGACATCGTCAAAGTGCCGCTGGATTTGCCTTCCACGGTTTTCATTTCCTTTCCCCCGGTAATCAGTGCCGCCCCGGAAACCGGCCCGCCGCCGGACTCGCCCACGTTCGCTGAATTGGTTTTGCAACGGAGCCTGCACTCGCACGCTCCGCCGCCGCGCTTCTGACGTCACTCGCTTTGGTGAGTGACGCCGCGCAGTCTAGCGCCCGCTCGGGCGTTTTCTCACTGCGCTCCAAAACCCTTTTGCCCATCGGGCAAATCCCCGGCGCTGCGCACGTCCGCCGTTCGTCCGGGGCCGCAAAGCGGACACAACAAGCAACTACAAAACACACATGAAAACCATGCTGAAAACCATAATGGCCGCAGCGCTTATCGCTCTGCCTTTTGCGGCAACCGCGAAAGACGCCAAAGCGTGCTGCGATAAATGCACAGCGGAAAAGTGCTGCCCGGACTGCAAGGACGGGAAGTGCTGCTCGAAGTGCAAAAAGTAGCCATAGCCTGAATACACCGACCTCCGCCGCGCGCGCGGCGGAGGTTCGGTGCAGGCAATTCTTACCCGCAAGATGAAACAATCATCCTTTCTCACGCGCACACTTGCACACTTTTTACTGCCGCCCGAAATTCCCCTGCATCCGCTGACATCGTTCAAAACGATAACTCAGAACGCCATCCCAACTTTTCCACCTATGAAACCAATCATCATCTATCTCACTTTCGCCATGCTCGTCGCCACGCTCCATGCGCGCGTCGTCGAATACGATCTCACCATTGCAGAAACCGAGGTTTCACTTGGAGGTAAACCGCGCATCGCGCTCACGGTAAATGGCGGCATTCCTGCGCCAGTCTTGCATTTCACCGAGGGCGATACTGCGCGCATCAATGTCCACAACCGACTGCCTCGCGAGGAGACTTCGCTGCACTGGCACGGCATCCTTCTGCCGAATGCGCAGGACGGCGTGCCCGGCATCACGACGCCCTGCATTCGCCCGGGCAAGACGCATACATTCGAGTTCAAGCTGCGACACGCGGGAACCTACTGGTATCATTCGCACACTGGATTGCAGGAGCAGCGCGGCGTTTATGGCGCGATTGTCGTGACTCCTCGCGGCGGGGAGAAAGTGCGCGCTGCTGCGGATCATGTCCTGATGCTTTCTGATTGGACGAATGAGCGCCCCGAGGAAGTGATGCGCACGCTCATGCGCGGGAGCGACTACTACTCGATTCGCAAGGGCACGAAGCAATCCATCCTCGGAGCAGCGAAGGCAGGAAAACTTCCGGACTACTTTCGCCGTGAATGGTCGCGCGTTCCGGCGATGGATATTTCCGACGTGGCTTACGATGCATTTCTCATCAACGGCCAGCGGCGCATCGCACTCGCATCGCGACCCGGCGCACCGGTGCGGCTGCGGCTCATCAATGCAGGCGCGTCCTCGTATTTCTATGTGGAATCCGCCACCGGGCCGCTCACGATTATCGCCAACGATGGTGTGGACGTGCGGCCCATCCGGCAGAAGCGGCTGCTCATTGGCAACGGGGAGACTTACGATGTGCTGGTAACGCCGCCGCGTGACGGTGCGTGGGAGATTCGAGCCACTGCGCAGGACTCCAGCGGCTACGCCAGCGCATGGATCGGAAGCGGCACGGAGCATCCTGCGCCCGATGTGCCGCGTCCCGAAATCTACAGCATGAGCGTGGCCCTCTCCGGCGTGCTCGATGCGCTGGATGAAACCGGAAGTCCTAGCGATACGCAGGCGCTTGCTGAGGAAAAACCGCGTCCACTTCCGCCATACAAACGCCTTCGTGCATTGAAGGACACGACGCTCCCCTACGCGAAAAATGCACGCACCATCCAACTCCATCTCAACGGCGACATGATGCGCTACGTGTGGTCTTTCAACGGCAAGACAATGGCCGAGGATAGCACCATCAAAGTAAGTCGTGGCGAAGTGCTGCGGATCGAACTCATCAACGACACGATGATGCATCACCCGATTCACCTGCACGGGCATTTCTTCAGACTGCTGCTCGGGCAGGGTAAATATTCGCCGCTCAAGCACACCGTGGACGTGCCGCCGATGACGCGCCGCACCATCGAGTTTGCTGCCAACGAGCAGGGTAACTGGCTTTTTCACTGCCACCTCCTCTACCACATGATGGCGGGCATGAGTCGCGTAGTGAGCTACGAGGGGCAACCACCGCAATGCCCCGGCGTCGAGTGCGAGGAGGCGCTCGATCCATTTTACTTTATGACCGAAGGCTCCGTGCAGACGCACATGAGCATGGGCATGGCGACGCTGATGAATCAGCGCAACAACCTCACGCTCTCGTGGGATATTGCCTGGGAGCGTATGTGCGAAGGCGGCATGAGCGAGCACTGCCGCAGCGGACCGGAATACGAAATGGATCTCACATGGGCGCGCACCATCAACCCGAACCTCTCCGTCTTCGCTGGCTGGCGCTTCACAAATATGGAGGATGAGCACAACCGCGCCATCGGCGGAATCACTTATCGCCTGCCCGGACTCGTGGACAGCCTCGTGCAGTTGGACAGCGAGGGCGATGTTCGCGTTGGCCTTTCTAAAACATTCGCGCTTACCGAACGGCTCAGCGCTTTTGGTCGTGTCGAATACGACACCGGCTCGCAGTGGCGCTGGAGCACGGGTGCCACATGGACGCTCACCAAACAGCTCTCACTCATCACTCAGTATGACTCCGATCACGGATTCGGCGGAGGCGTTGGATTCCGTTTTTAAACACTCACCTCAGAACACCAAAGAAAACCAAACACACATATGAAAACCAAACTCACATCACTCATCATGGCAGGCGTCACGTTGCTCTTTGCCTCCTGCGCAAGCAGCGGCGGCGGTGCCACGGCCAGCCTCTCCGGTGCAAAGGCGTATCCGTTAAAAACCTGCATCGTCACCGACAACGCTCTCGATTCGATGGGCGACATGCAAACCATCGTGCACGAAGGACAGGCCGTGAAATTTTGCTGCGAGCCTTGCGTGGCGAAGTTCAAAAAGAACCCGGCCAAGTATCTCGCCAAGCTACATTGAGCTTACGATCCGCTATTTCGCCCAGGCGATGAGTCGCAGTTCGTGCGCTTGGATGAGATTCGGGTGCGTGGGAATCACGCGCACGCTCAGGCCGTAGCTGCCGCTTTCTTTTGCGGGAATCGTTCCAGCAAAGCGGTAGGTGCCGTCGGCGAGCGTTTCGACTTTCGTGAGTTCCACGGTGTTCGGATTCGTGATGTTGGCGTTCACATTTTCGCCGTAGTAAGCCTGCACGCGGACGAATTCCGGTGCGATGGGCCCGAGCACGACGCGAGCGCTCACTTGGATCGAATCGCCGACGGCGACGGTCGAGCCGTTGCCAGTGCGGATGCCTACGTCGCTTACATGGACGTGCGGCCAGTCGCGGCGGATGTTTGATTTCCACTGGCTCAACGCAACGGCGCTCTTGCATCCATTTGCCGTGAGTGCGGTGTGTGCGATTGCCGCCGGCTCGTAGAGGCGCTTGGTGTATTCGGAGACCATGCGGTGCGTGTTGAAAACGGGCACGATGGTGCGGATGGATTCGCGCATGAGGTTGATCCACGCGAGCGGCAGGCGTCCGTCGGGCTTGGCGTAGTAGAGGGGGAGGATTTGTGTTTCGAGCACGTGAAAGAGGCTCGCGATATCCACTTCGTCCTCGAATTTGGGATCGGGCTGATCCGCGCTCTCGGGAATTTCCGCACCGATGGCCCAGCCGTTTTTTCCAGTGTGTGCCTCGCACCACCAGCCATCCAGAACGCTCAGATTCAAGCCGCCGCTCGGTGGCAGTTTCATCCCGCTGGTGCCGCTGGCTTCGAGCGGACGACGCGGGTTGTTCAGCCAAAGATCCACACCTTGATAGAGCCGTCTGCCGACGTAGTGATCGTAGTCTTCGATGAAAACGATGCGCCCCTCGAACTCCGGCATCCGCGTGTATTTATAGACCTCCTGAATGAAGCCCTTGCCCGGTTCGTCCTTCGGATGCGCCTTGCCTGCGAAGACAAATTGCACAGGGCGTTCGACGTTGTTCAAAAGCCGTGCGAGCCGTTCGCGGTCTGCGAAAAGGAGCGTCGCGCGCTTGTAGGTCGCAAACCGTCTCGCGAAGCCAATCGTGAGCACTTCCGGATTGAGCATATGAGAGAGAGCGCGGATTTTTTCCGGGCTTTCACCGAGGCGCTGACGCTGTGTGCGCACGCGGTCGCGGATAAACGAAATCGTGCGGTTCTTTTGCCGCTGATGGGTATCCCAAATCACTTCATCCGGGATGTCCTGCACTTTGCGCCAGAAGTCGCGATCCGTCAGCTTCTCCTCCCATCCGGGGAGATATTTGTCGTAGAGCGTGATGAAATCCGGCGCGGCCCACGTTTTGGTGTGAATGCCGTTCGTCACGCTCGTGATGGGCACTTCCGCCATGGGCACTCCGGCCCACACATCCTGCCACAGACGTTGCGAAACACGACCGTGCAGCGCGCTTACACCATTTGCGTGGCGGCTCGTGCGCAGGGCGAAAATCGTCATCGAAAATGGCTCATGCGGATCTTTCCGCGTCTGGCCGAAACTCGCGAAAGTCTCGAAATCAATACCCACCTGCTCCGGGTAATCGCCGAAGTATTTCTGCATCAGTTGGAGAGGGAAGGCGTCATTTCCCGCAGGCACCGGCGTGTGCGTGGTGAAGACGTTGCCCGCCGCCGTCGCTTGCAGCGCGGAGTAAAAATCCAGCTTTCCGTCCTGCACGCGGCGGCGGACTAATTCGAGCGAGATAAATGCCGCGTGTCCTTCGTTGAGGTGATGCACTGCGGGCTTGATGCCCATCGCGTTCAGTGCGTGGACGCCGCCGATGCCGAGGACGATTTCCTGCCGGATGCGCAGTTCGCTATCACCGCCGTAGAGCTGCGCGGTGATTTCCCGATCCTCGGCGATGTTCTCCGGCACATCGGTATCAAGTAGATAGAGCGTAATGCGTCCGATTGCGAGTTGCCACACTTTCACCGACACCGTGCGCCCGAGCATATGCACGCCGACGTGGAGCGGCTTGCCGTCCTTGTCCTTCACCTCGCGCACAGGCAGGTGCGTGAAATTTTGGTTGAGTTGCAAACTTTCCTGCCAGCCGTCCTTGTTGATCTGCTGTTTGAAATAGCCGTGGCGATACAGCAAAGACACCGCCACGAACGGCAGTGCGAGATCGCTCGCGGATTTGCAGTGGTCACCGCTCAGGATGCCGAGGCCGCCGGAGTAGTTCGGGAATGATTCATGAAAGCCGAACTCTGCCGAGAAATAAGCCACCGGTCCGGTGAGCCCCGGCGCTGGCTGGCCATGCCACCATGTTTCGCCGCTCGCCATATAGGCGTGGAATTTTTGCATCACTCCACCCATCTCGCGGAGGAAGTCGTCGTTCTTCGCGAGTTCCTCCAGTCGCCCTTGTTTGCAAAGTTGCAGCGAGCGCACCGGGTTGTGATTTGTTCGGTGCCACATCTCCGGATCGAGATGACGAAATAACGCACGAGCACTTGGTTCCCATGTCCACCACAGGTTCCTCGCCAGTTCGTTGAGTGGTTCCAGCGCGGCTGGAAGTTTTGGGGAAACGTTGAATGAATGAATTGGCTGCATGGTTCTCCTTCTTGTCCTTGTTGTTTCGTTACCGCTCTGGGAATTGAGAACTTCGCGGACGCTAGCGGCAACATCCGCCGCGGCAAGAAAAGTTTCCTGCGAATATGGATTTTAGTTGAAGGGAGATAATGGCAGCCGGCGAACTGGACCTGCTTCTTCAGACATTTGAGTCCTCGGACTCTGGATGGCTGCATCAATCACTACACACCTGCGCGGTCGAGGAGATCGGCGAGGACTTTGGTGGCTTCGAAATGCTCGGCGGCGATTTCGTAGGCGGCTCGGCAGTGGGCGGTGTAGTCGGCGCGGATGGCGCGGGTGTGCTCGACGATTTCTTCCATCGTGGTGAATGCGAGGAGGCCCTTGTCACCGCCGTAGAGGCGGGTGAAACCGGTCTGTTGCGTGATGGCGGGGCGTCCGCAGGCGAGGTAGCAGGCGGTGCGGTCGCTGAACCAGCCGGTGTTCAGTCGGACGTATTGATCCTTGGCCACGGTGAATTCGGCGCGCGAATTTTGCAGATACGAGCGATACAGATCCCACTGGATGCTCGGCTGGTCGGGCTCGACGAGACGCCAGCCGTTTTGCTCGAAGCGTGAGCGGGTGGCTGGGTCGCCGATGTTGGTGGCCATTTCAAAAGTTTCGCCGCAGCGCATGGGAGCTTCGACGAATTTCAGGAACTCCAGCGATTTGCTCCAGTGGTATTTCTCGCCGCGCCACTCAATGTCTTTGCGTCCGCTAGTGTTCCAGTTTGCCACGGTGGTGAAAACGGCGTCGCTCGCTGCGGGCGCGTCCATTTTCCAGAAATCGGTGACGACCGGCTGGCGTGTGGGCAGCCAGCGCGCGCCATGCACGGGCACGGGGAAAAGTTCGGTGCCGACGTTTTCGCCGAAGGTAAATAGCGCGCGATGACGCCCGAGATACTCGCGCGTTTTTTCGTCGCCCTTGTCCACTTTGATCTGCTCCACGCCGGGGTCGCTCTCGACGTAGAGGATGTTTTGGGAGACGAGCAGATCGGCGTTGAATTCCTGCGCACCACAGACGTTGAGGATGGCATCGGCGGTGCGGTAAAGTTCGCGCACTTTGGCGAGTGAGAGTCCGGCGGTGGGCTCGTCGGGGAGAAAGCGGGCGCAATAGCTCCAGCGTCCCTCGAAGCCAAATTGCGCGGCGAGTTTTCCGAGCACCTCGGCGGCGTAGGTGTAGTTCTCGTTTTCCTCGTAGGTGACGGGGTTGTAGGGGTAGCGCGCGGAGTCCTCGATGTAATACACGTCGTGGCCGAGACGCTGGAGACCGACGATGTAATGAATGTGCTGCCAGATGACTCCCGCGATCGGGCAGCCACCCATGAATCCCATGACGACGATGCGTTTTTTGCTCATTTAGGCCGGCACTCGTTTCGCAAAACGCGCGGGATTGCCAGCCACGATTGTTCCGGGCGGCACGTCTTTGGTCACGACGGCGCCGGCGGCGATCACGCAGTCGTCGCCGATAGTTACGCCTTTCAAAACGATCGCATTCATTCCAATCCACACGTTGTTGCCGATGCGGACGGGACGCGAACGCACGGCTTCGAGCGGGCGCTCGGGCTTGCCTTCGTAGTAGGGCGCGAGTGCTTCGGCATCCACGCGGCGGGCGGCGGCGGAGACGGGATGAAAGTCGCTATCCGCGATGCCGACGCCCCACGAGATGAGACAGTGCGAGCCGATTTCCACGCTCGTCTCGGCGGTGATGAGCGCGCCGACAAGCAGCGTGAAATCGCCGATGCGCACGTGGGCATCCTTCGCGACAGCGAACTGGCAGGCGGCATAAACGCTCACGTGATTTCCGATTTCCACCGCCGGATTGCGCGTGCCTTTGAAATGCAAAAAGCACTGCGCGCTCTCGCAGTAAAATCCCTCGCCCCACACGACTCCCTCGGGAATTTTGCGTGGCGACCAGTCATGTTCGATGGTGCGGTCTGCGCGGACGTTGCTCATGCGTTTAGAAAATGAAGGGAACACCCAGTTTGGCAAACTCCGCTTTTTGTTCCTTCAGCCATTTGTCCGCGGAGCGGTCGAAAAATCCGTCCTTCCGCAAGTCGGCGAGCGCGGTGTTCACCTGCGTGCGGAGCGGATCGTTGCCTTTGCGCAATGCGATGGCCCACGCTTCCTCTTTGAATGGTTTCAGCACGGCGCGCGTCTTGTCGCGGTTGCCGAGCCAGTTTCGCAGCGTGGACATTTGGTCGTAGATGAAAGCGTCCGCCTTGCCTTGCGTCACTTCGAGCACACCGGCGGTTTCTTTCGCGAGGACGAGCGGCTGCGCCCGCTTGAGATTTTGCACCGCCCAAAGATGACCGGTGGTTCCTTTGATCACGGCGACCTTTTTTCCCGCGCGGTCGAGGTCGGCCACACTTTGGATGTCGCTCGTCGCGGGCGTGAGCAGGCAGAGGCCGGTGCGTAGGTATGGTTCGGAAAAATCCACGCTCTGCGCACGCTCGGGCGTCGCCGTTATGGAGGAAAGAACCACGTCAATGCGGTTGGTGCGCAGCGCGGGGATGAGGCCGTCGAAGGGCATGTTCACAAATTCCACGGGGCGTCCGATTTTTTCGCCGACCGCCCGTGCGAGGTCCACGCTCACTCCGGCAGGCTGTCCTTTTTCATCGCGCATTTCAAAGGGCGGATAGCTCATGTCCATGCCCACGCGCAGAGGCTCCGCAGCGATGAGGCGGCACGCGAAGAGAAGCAGGAGCAGCGATTTCATGGCGCTGAGATGCCGCAGAATGGGCGGATTGGGAAGCTCCGCCTCGTCGTCTGCACACATTGGAAATTTGCTCCCTTGCCAACGCGCGACCATTTCCGCATCGTTTTCCGATGAAAATTACCCGTCTCATTTGCGCCCTCAGTCTTGGTCTTGTCAGTTTCCTTCGAGCTGAGGAACCAGCAGCCGCCGGAAAGCCCGCTCCACAAGCCGCACCGCAAGCCGCGCCGCAGATGTTCTTCTTCCTCGGCGACAGCATCACCAAGGCGGGCGGCTATGTGAAGACCATCAA
>JBEIQV010000039.1:0-16223 GCA_040376335.1 Verrucomicrobiia bacterium
GAGCATGTCGTTGAAGTCTTCTTTTTTGCAGATGCCGTTGCCGTCGTCGAAAATGCTCCATGTGTCGCAAAGGGTGAGGCGTTTGTCGGCTTTCACGATCTCGTCGAGCATGGCGTTGAGTTCTTTGATTTTCTCGGGGAATTTCCCGGCCTGTGCGCCGCGCGGCATGACGTGGTTGATGATGATGGGGACGCTGGAGTTCTGCTTTTGCAGTTCGGAGAGGATGGCTTTGACGTTGTCGCGTGTCTGCTCGGGGGTGCCGCCCTGGGCGAGATCGTTGGTGCCGATGAGAATGCTGACGGCCTTGGGGTGAAGGTCGAGCACGTCTTCCTTTAAGCGGTAGAGGACGCCGCGCGAGGTGTCGCCGCTGATGCCGCGGTTGGCGGTTTTCATTTTCGGGAAATCCTGCGCGAGACTGCCCCAGCCCTGCGTGATGCTATCGCCGAGGAAGACGACGGCGCCTTGCTCGGCTTCGCGCTGGCGGTGGAATTCGATGCGGCGTTTGATCCACGTTTTCTGGAACCAGTTGTTGATTTGCACGGGGCCGGTGCCGGCGAAGGCGTCGGGCGAAGCGGGCAGGGCGAGCGCGGTGTAGGGGCTGACGGCGAGTTCGCTCTTCTGTGCGGGCTGGCCGCGTTTTTGGGCGAACATCCACGGGAGCAGATTGGGCTCGGCGAAGGCCATCACCCACGAGTCGTGGGCGACGCCGGGATATTCGGTGTGAAAGACGGCGCCGCCCGCGGCTTTCAATCCCTCGACCATGTCCTTGGTGCGGCTGGGCTTCACGACGCCGTCGGCGAGGCCGTGAAATGCCCACGTGGGGACGGGCTTCGCGGCGGCGGCTTTTGTTTTATCCCCTCCTCCGCAGATGGGCGCAGCGGCGGCGAATTTATCCGGGTAGCGCGTGATCAAATCCCACGTGCCGTAGCCGCCCATGCTGAGGCCGGTGACGTAGAGCCGGTCGGCATCAATGCTGAATTCCTTCTGCACCGTTTCGAGTGCGGCAAGCAGGAGCTTTTGCGGCGCGGAGGATTCGGCGGGCGCGGTGCCCGTGTCGCCGCCCCAGTCCATCTCCACCCACTTTTGGTCCTTCGGGCATTGAGGCACGAGGACGAAGGCGGGGAATTTTTCGCGCGCTTCGGCGTTGGTGAAAAGACTGCCGCCCCATTTGAGCTGCGCGCTGTTGTCGTCGCCGCGCTCGCCCGCACCGTGGAGCAGGATGACGAGCGGGTATTTTTTCGCAGCGTCGTATTTGAGCGGCTGGAGCAGGCGATAAGGCAGTTTGCCACCATCGGACGCGGTGAAGATGCGTGCTTCGTAGTCATCAGCGCAGGCGACATTGGCGAGGACAAGCATACCGAGGAGAGTGTGGATTTTCATAACGGGGCGCGGAGTCTGTGAAGCGAGCGGCTGCCGTGCAATGCCGAAACCAGCCTCTCGTTATTCTCGGTGGTAGGGTGTGCCTGCGTTGATGGTGCGGGCGCGGTAGATTTGTTCGAGGAGGAGGAGGAGGGCGAGTTCGTGCTGGAGGGTGAGTTTGCTGAGGGAGAAACGGAAGTCGGCTGTGGTGCGGAGGGCGTCGGTGTGGCCGTCTGCTCCGCCAATGAGGAAGGTGATGGCTTTGGTGCGCTGCATTTCCCACTGCGCGATGCGGGCGGCGAGTTCGAGGGATGTGAGTTGCTGGCCGCGTTCGTCGAGGAGGATACGGAATGTTCCTTCGCTACGATCGAGGAGCGCTTCGCTTTCCTGTTCGCGCGTGGAGGCTTTGAGGTGTTCGATTTCGATGCCTTTGCCGAGGCGTCCGGCGTATTCGGCTACGCCTTCGCGGGCGTAGGGGAGTTTGGGTTTTCCGATGGTGAGAATGCGGAGGCGCACTGTCTAATTTCGGATGGGGGATTTCGGATTTCGAATTTGTGCAGCGGGCTTTTCGCTGAGTGTGAATTCGATTTCGCGCTGCTCGGCGTCCACGCGGCAGACGTGGACTTGGAGGATGTCGCTGGTTTTGTAGGCGAAGTTGGTGCGGCGGTTAACGAGGCGGCTGCGTGCGCTATCGAGGGCGTAGGGGCCGTTGGGGAGGAGGCTGACGGGGATGAAGCCGACGGTGTCCACCTCGGGGATTTCGATGAGGAGGCCGTGGGGTTTGGTGTCGGTGATGATGGCGCGGAAGGTGCGCGGATCGCGGGCGTCGAGCTGGCGCTGGAAGTATTCCATCTTTTTGAGGCGGACGCTGTCGCGCTCGGCGTCGGAGGAATTGCGCTCGGTGGTGCTGAGGTGCTCGGAGATATCGGCGAATTCCTTGCGCCCGCCGCTGCGTTCTCCGGCGAGGACGCGGTGCGCAACGAGGTCGGCGTAGCGGCGGATCGGGCTGGTGAAATGGAGATAGTCGGCCTTGGAAAGTCCGTAGTGTCCGACGGCGTCGGGGCTGTAGGTGGCGCGACGGAGGCTTTTCAAAAATTCGATTTTGATGCGGTGCTCGTCGGGGCGTCCGCGCAAGGCGGCGAGCATCCGCTGGACTTCCTTGCGCTGTTTCAGATCGCTGACTCGCAGGCCCTGCACGGCGGCGAACTGGCGGAATTCTTCGAGTCGCGTGGGGTCCGGTTTTTCGTGGATGCGATAGATGCACGGTGCGGGGCGATTTTTGATGGCGTGTGCGACAGCCTCGTTGGCGGCGAGCATGAACTCTTCGATGAGTTGGTGGCTTTCGTCGCTCTCGATGCGCTCGATGCGGTCGGCGCGTCCGTCGGCGTCGAGGAAGACTTTTACCTCGGGGAAATCGAGATCGAGGGAGCCTGCGGCAAAGCGGTGTTTGCGGAGCATGGATGCGAGCTGCCACGCGGTGCGAACGGCTTCAGCGACTTCAGGGACGAAGCCCTGCACTTTCTCCCCACGTAAAAGCGCCATGGCTTGCTTGTAGGTGAGGCGTGAGTGAACGCAGATGACGGTCTTTGCGAAACGGACGCGTTTGATTTTTCCAGCGCTTGTGAATTCGATGAAAGCGGTGTGCGCAAGTCGCTCGACACCTGCGCGCAGCGAGCACAAGTCGGCGCTCAGCCGCAGTGGGAGCATGGGGATGCAGCGGTCGGCGAGGTAGGTGGAGTTGCCGCGTTTGCGGGCTTCGCGATCCAGCGCGGTGCCGGGGCGGACGTAGTGTGCGACGTCGGCGATGTGGACGCTGAGCCGCCAGCCGTCGCGCGTTTTCTCCACGCAGATGGCGTCGTCGTGATCCTTGGCATCATCGGGATCAATGGTGGTGACGAACTGGTTGCGGCAGTCTTCGCGCTTTGCGATTTCGGCGGCGGGAATTTTGTCGGGAAAGGACTCCGCTTCGCGCATGACGGCGGCGGGGAATTCGATGTCGAGATTGTAGGCGCGGATGACGGAAAGCATGTCCACGCCGTTGTCGGTGGCAGCGCCGAGGAGTTCGACGATTTGGCCGGCAGGGGAGACGTTGATATTTGTCCACGGCTCCATTTTCAAAACGATCTTGTCGCCAGCGCGCGGAGGACGTTGCAGCGATGGGCCACCGGTGCGGATGAGGAAGTTGAACGGAATGCGTGGGTCGTCGGGGATGAGAAAGGCGTTCCCTTTCACGCGCTGGAAGGTGCCGACGAATGTATTGTGTGCGCGGGTAATGACGCGAGTGACGCGGGCGCGGTCGCCGCCGATGCGTTTGCATTCGACGGTGTCGCCGGGGAGCGCGGTGGAAGTTTCCTGCACCCACGCGATGAGTTTGTCGTCGCCGCCGATGAGGCGCGCTCCGCCACCGCGACGGTTGAAAAGAAGTGTGCCGGTAATTGCGGCGTTTGGTTTATTGGACATGAAAAGTTGAGGGGGAGGTTGTTGTTGAAATCGCTCAGCGGGATGCTGGCGGAGGATGGCGAGAGGCGACTGTCACTGCGCTCTGCCGAGCCGAAGTGCGGATACTAAGCACTGAAAATGGACGGCTGTCCACAACGGCCTGTATTTTCCCAAAGCAGCGCTAGGAGATTTTGAGCTGCGATTTGATAATCAGGGTGAGGGAACGGAGGGCGAGTTCCTGTAGGTTGAAAGGCTTCGGCAGAAATTCGTTTCCACCGCGCAGGGAGGATTCGACGCGATTTTCCTGCGAGTCATTTCCCGTGAGGAAAATAATGGGCGTGTCCGCGTGCAGGGCCATGTTGCGAATGTGCGAGCAAAGCTCGAAGCCGTTGAGGTCGGGCAGATGCACATCAAGGATGATCAAGTCGTAGCGGCTGCCGGCAAGTTCGGCGACTGCGGCGCTCGGATGCTGGGTGGTCTTGGTCTTTAGGCCGACATTGTTTAGCCCGTCGGAAATCATCTCGCATGCCGAGTGGTCGTCATCCACGGCATAGACGCGGGCGGTAGAGAGTTTGATAGAACCATCCAAATCGCGTTGTTTGAGCAGAGCGGCGAGGAATTCGATAGTTTGGTTTATCGTGCGCTGAATTAGCGGCGTGAGTTGCTCGGGGACGGCGTAAAGTTCCTGCAAAAGCGCCGCGAAGGCGGAACTCACGCGATGAATAACTGTCTGACCGGACAGCAGGGCGCGCTCGGCAAAACTCTGGGAAAGCGAAGCGAGTTCATTGATGAGGCTCAAGTCATCAGGCCGACGGGAAAAATTCTGAAAGCAGTGACGCATCGCGCCTATAGCACTGCGTTCACTCTTGTCCGTGATCGGCTCGGCGAAAGTTGCAGGGAGCACGGCGAGGACTTCGGGAGTGAGCGGCACCTCATGATCTACAGGTGCAAGCTCGATATTGACGTTCCGCGTGCCTGATGCAGCAGCGTGTGGTGTAACTGGACGCGCGCTGCTTTTGGCCATGAGTCGAGCTTCCGCAAGGCTGGCGCTCATTTCCTTGATCGTGTGCTGGGCGTTTTCGAGTTGTGCGGAGACCTCGATCATTTCCAGCCTGTGCTCTTCATATCGCTTTGCTAATTTTTGGTGTTCACCTGAATTACTGAGCGCTTGTTCGAGTTCCATTTTGAGGCGCCCAATTTCCGTGCGGCGTTCCTTCAATTGTTTGTCGAAGTTGCCTGCGCTCTCGCTGAGTTGCTGCTTGAGGGTGTCACGTTCGCGGATGATAAATTCGATTTGTTTTTGCGCTGCGAGCAGGGAGCCGCGTGCATTTTCGACCTCCTGTATATTTTCGTTGAGTTCGCGCTTCGCAACTTCGGCGCTGCGCTCTGCTTCGGCAAGGCGCAGGTTGTAGTCCTTGTCGCTCTGCTCCATTGTGCTGACGACTTGGGTGAGTGATTGAATGTGCTTGTCGCGCTCAGAGGACTGGGACTCAAGCTGTTCGGCAACAGCCTTTGCGGCAAGGAGTGCGGCTTGCATTTCTTCAAACTCTGTTTCGTGATCCAATACGCGCTGGCGTGCGGCATCGCGTTCCTTGAGCGCAGTTTCGTGCTGGTGTTTTGCCAGAGTCAGTTGTGAGTCGTGGGCTTTACGGAGTTCGTCGAGTTTATTGCTGAATTCCCCAATCTCCGCCTCGCGTTCCTGAGTGAGTTTTTCAATTTCCTGTCTGATTTCCTTCACCTCGGCTTCGTGTTCGGCGTTTGCCGCCCGGAGCGCCTTGACCTCTACACTGAGGCGATCCTCGCTCTCAAGCAGTGTGGTGTTTTTCTTTTTCAGGGCTGTGTTCTTTTTCTTCAGCTCTTCAATATTAGTGGAAAGCTCCTCTGCTTTCTTCGCCTGCTCGTCACGGGCGCTGGATGCATCCGTGACTTCCTTGCGCAGTAAAGAGGCTTCGCTTTCGGACTCCGTAAGCTTCCGGGTAAGCGCGTCACGCTCGCTGGTTGCTTCGTCGAATTGCGTCTGAATTTTCTCGGCTATAGAGACAGCCTGCTTTGTCGCTTTTGCAGCCTTTTCAAGATCGTATTCAAGATTGGCCACTTGGTCTTCAAGTTCGCCAACGCGATTTTTGAGTTCGGTTACCTGGGCAGCTGACGCATCTCGTGCAAGTCTGAGTGCTGCGAATTGCTTCTGTATTTCAGTGTCGGTTTTTTTTACGTCGCCCGCATTTTTCTGAGCGTTGAGAAGTGCTTTATGAGCCTCCGCGAGCTGGCGCTGGCTCTCCACGAGTTTCGCCGTGGCCTCGTCTTTGTCTTTTTTCGCCAAATCGCGCTGACGGGCGACGGAGTCACGTTGCTTCACAGCTTCGTCCCTCGATGCAAGGCTGTCCTTCAACTGCTTGCTTGTGTCTCCGTAAAGTTTGGTCTTTTCGTCCCGCTGGCGCAATGCATCCAGACGCTGGCGGTCGGCACCTTCTAGCTTCTGTTTGAGTTCGGCGACGATGGAAGAGTATTTTTCGTGCTGTTCGGCCAGTGTGTCGCGTTCGCGCTGTAGAGTTTTGATTTTTTTTCCAATATCGCGAGCAGCACTGATGTCAGTTTGTGAGCGTGTCAGCTCATCCATCGCATGATCGCGCTCCTCTTCAGCCATGCGCTGTCGAGCCCGTGCATCGCGAGCGGCGTCCTGAAGCTGCTCGATTAAATTACGTAGCTCTCTTGTAGGGTCCCTGTCTTCGCTCAACAAATTGCCGGACGTAACAACCACCGCTGTGGAGCGGGGATTCTCATCGGAGACCGGAAAGCTGGAAATTTCTGCTGAAGGTTGAGCCATTGTAGGCCGTCTCAAGCGGGCTGATGCTCAAGCAGGCAAACATGGAAAAGCAGAGCCCATGCCCGTAACGGGTTTCGCCAGCGATCCTCTACACCCCTGCGACTTGAAAGCCGTCTTTTTCGAGGAAAGCGCGGACTTTTACAGCCTGCTCTCCCTGCATCTCGATAGTGCGACCTTTTACTGTCCCTCCTGTGCCCAAGGCCTGACGCAGCCGTTTGGCTAGTATTTCCAGTTGCTCGTCTGGAATCTCTGACGGGAAATCATGAATCACGATGACAGCCTTGCCGCCGCGATGAGCTGTCTCTCGCCGCAGGATGACACGGCCCAACCGGCGCTGCTTCACGGATTCGGCAGGTTTTGCAACCGTTGGTGCGTCCGGCAATGGCCCCAAATTCAGCCCATCGAGCACACTGCCGAGACCGGCGAGGCCCTGTTGGGCGGGGTTGATTTCAACACGCTTGTTTTTTTCGGGACGCATGGCGGGCTGTTTGCTTTGCAGAATGTGCGCAGTTTTGCACTCAAAGAAACTGCAACTCCTGCGCAAAAGCAGCGTTTTACAATTGAACATATCCCGCTAACCTCTCGTCTCAATCGGCACTTCCATGCTCCGCCTCTTTAAATTTCTCAGCGCTATCCTGCTGGTCGCAAGCACGCCGCTCGTTGCGCAAAACGTCAGCCGCCCGGCGGTGATTGACCCAGCACTGGCCCAAAAGTTTCCATACTCGATGGCGGGGCAGCTCATTTTCTCCAGCGGTGATTACGACTATCAAGGCAGCGGCACCGTGGTGAATAAACTCAGCGTGCTCACCGCCGCGCACAATATCTGGGATGCGGATGAGGGCTGGAGCTATGATGTGGAATTCAATCGCGCTCGCAGCGGTCAGAAAATCGGCACCCACGTCATGGCCAGTCGCATTTTTGTTTTTGGCGGCTACCAGAACGCAGCTGCGCGCAACGGTGCGGATTCCGTTCGTGCATTTGCCTATGATCTCGGCGGCGTCCGCTTCAAAACGACGCCCGCTGACGGCTCCTTCGCTGGCTGGAAATCCGACCTCTCTCTCATCAAGGGCAGCACCTACAACATTTGCATCGGCTACGGTGCGGATACGCACAGCGGCGACGACATGCTTTTCGTAGAACCGCGTAGCAGCTTTTACCAAACATACAGCGCTTTTTTTGAAAACGATTCGCTCACTTTTGAGGGCGGCATGTCCGGTGGTCCGGTCTTTGCACAAGTCGCACCCAACGATCTCCGAATCGTCGGCGTCATCGTCGCGGGCAGTGACGATCCACCCTCCGGCGGCATCCGCGCCATCAATGCAGCCGCTGCGAGATTCATCTCTACTTACCTCCGCTTTTAAAATAGCGGTGCGCCGCGTCGGAGGCGTTATTTCACGGTGAAAAATCTTCGTCCGATTGTTGTAGCTGCGCTGGTATTCCTCTTCGTAGCGCTTGGTGTCTGGCTTGTCTGGGGAAAGCAAGATCGCGGAAACTCAGAACGGCAGCCCTCGTCTGCGAGCAATGTGGGAGTTCCAAATGTGGCTGCTGGAAACGCAGCTCCGAAATCCTCGCCACTCGACCTTTCACCCGCCGCACAACTCGCACGCATCCTCGACAAACTTCGTTCGGGCACGCTTTCCCCCGGTGAACTCGACACATTCCGCCGCTCGCTCCTCGCATCCGATCCAGCGCAAGCCATCGCCGCCATTGTGAGCTTTCTCGCCACGGGACAGGATGCACTCACTAGCGAGCAGTTCGTCGTCGGCAGAGCAGGGGAGCTTGGTGGAGCGCCCACACTCCGGGTTCTCCTTCTCGATCTGCTGGGGCGCATTTGCAAAACCACCAAGGGCGGAGAGGCCGTCGCTATCTCCCGTGCATTGCTCGAAAAGAAAACCTCCGCAGACGAATGGGCCATCGCACTCCGCAATGTCGGATGGGCCGCGCCCGGAGAACGTGCATATCTCGCGGCCAAGACGCGTGAAATGCTGCACTACCAGCCGTGGAGGCAGCAGCCGAGTAGTGGCTTCCTCGAAGCATTCGATGTCATCGTTTTTTCACGCGACGCCACCTTCGTCACGGACCTCGCGGAGATTGTAGGTGGAGAAGACAAAGAGCTTCAGCGTGGGGCAGGCATGGCCCTCGACCGCCTCGCCGAAATGGCCCCGCTCGACGTGATGAACTTCCTCAACACCAACGGCGCAGAACTCGCCGGCAAGCCCTTCCTCCGCGCCGACTATTTCAGCAAAGCCGACCTCTCGCAGCCCGCACAACGCGCCGCCGTGGAAGCCTACCTCAGCCGACCCGATGTCACCGCGCGCGAGAAAGGCAAACTGCTCGCAGTCCTGGCCAGCCCCGGCAGCTTCGCGGCTGACACTCTTCTCACCGAACCTCCACCCGTCGAAGACTCCCCGCAGCGTAGCGCAGTGTTGCAGCAAGCCGTGGGTGACTGGCTGAAAAGCAACCGCTTCCCCGATCTCAACCCCTCCCTCCAGCAACTCCAGATGCGCCTCTCGCAGTAGCCGCTAGGCCTCCCGCCGCAGCCGCACCGCGACAAACTCCGTGTCTGGCAAAATATATTTCCGCACCTCCACCTCCACCGCAGCGAGCGGGTAATGAGCGAGCAAATGCGCCGCGATATCCTCCGCTAGAGTCTCCACCAGCAGCCGCACACCCTCCGCAGCGAGTGCTTTCACCGCGCGCGACACCGCATCGTAGTCCACCGTGTTTTCCAGCGTATCAGCCAGATTTTTGAAATCGCGGCGCGGCTCCAGCACGAGCGACACCCGGAGTCGCTGTGGCCGTTTTCTCTCCTCCTCAAACGCCCCGATGAACGCCGAGACCCCGAGCTGTGAAATGACAATCTGATCGCGCATCGCCGCACGCTGAATTTCCGTCGCGCTTTCGGCAATCAATTTACCCGACTCGAAATTTCACATCCCGCACCGCACGTCCGAAACGGAGCTTCAGCTTCTTCACGATCTCGGGCCGCCACGTCCGCTCCAACTCGAAGTGCATCGAAGGCTGGAGCACCCGCACATACAGCACTCCCTCGACGAGCTTCAGAGGTTGCGAATGTTGAGCGAGAAAATCCCCCACCACCTCGCGCCAAGCCGCAACGATCTCCTCTTCACGCATCCGGTCTGCAAGCCCGAGCTGCGTCATGAGTTTCGCCACGAGCGCGCCCACAGGCTTCGATGTGTCCTGCGGGAACGGTGTCTCCGGCAGCCCCCGCCATTCGGCGATCACGCGTGCTCGCAGTTGCGGTTTCATGCGCGCAGTGATTGCGAAAAGAGACGCCGCACGCGACAGAAATCCTTCATTAACGCGTAAAGGAAAAAGCCTCCGCTCGTCGAGAGAGGAGGCTTTTTAAAAAATCGCAGCGTCGCGTTTTAGACGCCGTCGTTGCCGATTGCCTCGACTGGGCAGCCGTCCATTGCCTCTTTGCAAAGCGCTTCTTCCGCAGGATTCTCGGGTTGTTTGTAAAGATAGCTGTGTCCGCCATCATCGTTGCGTTTGTAGTTTGCCGGCGCCGTCTCACGGCACAGGTCACAATCAATGCACTGGTCATCCACGTAGAATTTCCCCTGCACGTTTTCCGGATATTTGTTCGCTTGGTCAGCCATAATAAAGGGCGCGCAAAGTAGCTTCATGCTCTGTAAGGGCAACGCAATTTTTGCCTAAGTTTACTTCAGTGTATTCTCAAATTTAAATTCGACGCATTCGAGATAGGTAGCTTTTGAATGCTCCTATTTAAAACGCCTCGGCGTCTTCGGGGAGGCCGGAGTCGTCGCGGATGCTGTCGAGGCTCTTCTTGGCGCCACGTTCGGTTTCGGGGCCGGCGATGAGTTCGCTGACGGCGTCCACGATGGCGGGGAGTGCGAGCAGCGCACCGAGGCCGAGGAGGGTGAAGGCGGTGGTCTTTTGCGCGGAGCGGCTCATTTTCCCGCCGAGGAGTAGGCCGAGGCCGCAGCCGACCGCCGTCTGTGTGACGGCGAGCAGGGACGAATTCAACTTGTCGCTCGGTGCTTTGGATTCCATGTGGCTCATGCGTAAAGATGCGAATTTGTGTGCTTCTGTCCAGCACGGACTGGGCCGCCTGAGTCATTGACGAAATGCGAACAGTCATCTTCCCATCACGCGGGCGATCCATTATTTCAATACGACACACCTACTCGAAGCACGATGCCTTCTTCTCTCTACGTTCTTATTCTCGCCGGCGGCAGCGGTGAGCGGTTCTGGCCGCTCAGTCGAAAGTCGCGGCCCAAACAATTGCTCGCGCTCTTCGGCCCGGAGACGCTGCTCGAAGCGACGCTACGCCGTCTCGACGGCCTCGTGCCTGCGAAAAATATCCTCATTTTGACCAACGCCGATCAAGAGGCTGCTGTGCGTGCGCTTGCGAAATCGCTGCCTGCGGAAAACATCGTTGCCGAGCCTGCGAAGCGCGACACGGCTGCGGCCATCGCGCTCGGTGTGGGCTGGGTGGCGGCGCGCGATGCGCAGGCGACGATGATCGTGTTGCCTGCGGATCATCTCATTCAGGACGCCATTGCTTTTCAAAAAACTTTGCGCACTGCGGCGGCTGCGGCGCGTCAAACGGGGGAGCTTGTCACCATCGGCATCCAGCCCACGTGGGCATGCCCGGGCTTTGGCTACATCGAGATGGGGCCGCAGGTGAAAATCGCCGAGGCGAAGGACGGCCCGCCTGTGCATGACGTGGTGCGCTTCCGCGAAAAACCAAATGCGGAGCTGGCGGAACAATTTTTGCGGCAGGGAAATTTCCGATGGAATGCGGGGATGTTCATCTGGACGATTCCTGCGATTCTCAGTGCGTTGCGCCGACACGCGCCGGAGTTGGGGACGTTCGTTTCGCGTCTGCACTCGGGTGAGGATTTTCAAATGTTGCTGCGCGATGTTTTCCCGAAGCTGCCGAAGATTTCGGTGGACTACGCCATCATGGAAAAAGCGGCGCGTGTGCTGATGGTGGAGAGCGCGTTTGATTGGGACGACATCGGGAGCTGGACTGCGCTTGCGAAATATCTACCGGCGCTCGAAGCGGGCAACGTCGCGAATGGCGAAATCACCACGCTCGAAGCGGACAACAACCTCATTTTCTCCACGTCAAAGCGTCGCATCGCGATGCTCGGCGTGAGCGATCTCATCGTCGTGGAAACCGACGACGCGGTGCTCATCTGCAACAGGCACGAGGCGGAGAAAATCAAACACCTCGTGGCCAAAGTGCCGCCGGAACTCCAATGACACGCGCGCTCGGAATTGATCACGGTGACGCCCGCATCGGCCTCGCGATCTCGGATGAACTCGGGATGCTCGCGCATCCGCTCGAAACCATCGCCGTGAAAGATACGCCCGACACTGCCGCACGCGTCGCGCAAGTCGTCGTAGAACGGGGCATAGGAAACATCATCCTCGGCCTGCCAAAAAACATGGACGGCACGACCGGTGCCGCCGCCGAGAAGGTGCGAGCTTTCGCAGAAAAACTCCGCGCACTCGTGACGTGCCCCGTCCGACTTTGGGATGAGCGCCTCACGACCGTCGCTGCGCAGAGATCGCTTCATGGGGCAGGCCGAAACGCGAAGCAGAGCCGCGAGGTGATCGATCAAGTCGCCGCCCAACTCATCCTGCAAGGCTGGCTCGATTCGCAGAGCTTTGCGCTCTAAGCCGTGGTTGAGCGTCTCAAACTCATCATCGCCTACGATGGTCGTCCGTTTTCCGGATGGCAGAGTCAGGTCGGCGGATGCTCCGTGCAGGATGCGATTGAATCGGCCTTCGCAAAAATCAGCGGTGAAGATGTGCGTATCCAAGGTTCCGGGCGAACCGATGCCGGCGTCCATGCGCGCGGGCAGGTCGCGCATGTGGATGTTCCTCGTGGCAAGCATTCGACCGCGACATGGCTGTCTGCACTGAACGCGAATTTACCTGCGGCGATTCGCGTGCTCCGCGCCACCCGTGTGCGCGGCGGGAGCGATGGCTTTCACGCACGCTACAAAGCGCAGGGGAAACGCTATGTTTACCGCATCTGGAACGACGGATGGCTGCACCCGCTGGAAGTCAATCGGGCATGGCACACGGCGCGTCCGATTGACATCGCCACGCTACGCGCTGCTGCCGCGCTGCTCGTCGGCACGCACGACTTCGCCGGCTTCGCAGCAAATCGCGGCAAGATTGAAGTGAACACCACGCGAACGATCACACGTGTCCGCGTTACCGGTCGCACGCCGCTCATCACGATCACCTTCGAGGGGGACGGCTTTCTTTATAAAATGGTGCGCCTGCTCACCGGGGCCATCGTGCGCGTCGCGCAAGGCCGTGCGCCGCTCAGCCTCATCGCCGATTTGTTCGCGTCGAAAGGCCGCATCAAATCGCCGTTGGCCGCGCCCGCCGAGGGACTATATCTCGACCGCGTGTTTTATTGAGCTCGCGCAATCGCCCTACCTCGCACTGGGGACGAATTGCGATATGGCGTAGGGGCGGAATTCTTTTTCCAGCGCGTCCACGTTTGGGAAGCGGGAGCCGAATGTTTTCGCGAGTGCGGAGTCGAAGCGCGCGCCTTTGGACATGGCGTCGAGGAAGGCGAGGAACGCTTGTTTGTCGGTAGCGCAGAGGAAGCGGACGAGTTTTTCGGATTCGTTGTAGAACGTGGCCACGAGCGTGTCGTCGGCGGGATAGGTGGCCATCGCGGTAAGCTGTGCGACGGGGATGTAGCGCTCGGCGGACACGGCGCTGGCGCGTGGTTTTTCGTTGTAGCCACGGGCGCGGTAAAAGGAGGCGCGGCAGCGCGAGCCTGCGTATTCGGCGAAGCCTTCGTTCAGCCAGAGCGGGATGCCTGCGCCGAAGAAACGCTCCAGCACGAGGTGCGTGATTTCATGCGGGAGCGTCTGATTTTTTGACAACAACCCGGCGGCGCGCCGCACGAAGAGCGAGCCTTGCGAATGGATGCCGCCCGTCCACGGCTCCAGCGCGCCGGCTTTTGTGAACTGAGCCCAGTCGGCTTCGTCGCTGAAAATAAACAGGTGGCATTTGCGCTCCCACGCGGCGGTGTCCTTGCCGAGTTCCTGCGCGATGATGCGATAGGCAAACTCCGCTTCCACCGACACTGCGGCGGCTGTGGGCGCATCGAAGAAGTGATAGATGAAATGCTCCGTCTCTGCGTGTCGCCATTCGCCGCCGCGCACGCCGAGCGCCCTCATCGCGAGCGCGGTGAAAGAGCGGTCGCTGAGTTTTTCCAGCGCCACCTCCGGCAGCGAGCCCAAGGGCTGCGGCTGCTGCGCAAACGAGCAGCCGAGCATGGCGAATAACAAAACGAGGAAGACTTTCACCCGCTCTGCCTGAACAAGGCCCGTGCCAGCGGACTACGTGGCTTTTTCGCCGCGTTCCTCGGTGCGGATGCGGATGGCGTCCTCCACATCGCAGACGAAGATCTTACCGTCGCCGATTTTGCCGGTGCGGGCGGATTTCATGATCGTTTGCACGACGGTGTCCACGAGGCTGTCGGCGACGACGAGTTCGATCTTCAGCTTGGGGAGGAAGTCCACGGTGTATTCGCTGCCGCGGTAGATTTCGGTGTGGCCCTTCTGGCGGCCAAATCCCTTCACTTCGCTGATGGTCATTCCCTCGATGCCGGCTTCCTGGAGCGCGGTTTTCACTTCATCGAGTTTGAACGGTTTGATGATGGCTTCGATTTTTTTCATGGGAGTTTATTCGTTGTAGGCGTTTTCGCCGTGCTCGCTCACATCGAGTCCGACGTGCTCGGCTTCGTCGTCCACCCGCAGACCGACGACGGCTTTGATGATTTTTAGCAGGATGAAAGTGACAATCGCTGCGAGTGCAGCGGTGAAAAGCACGGCGATGAGTTGGTTCACGAATTGCCCGCCGCTGCCCGCGAGCGAGACGAGGACGCCGTCTTTTTTGAAGGTGGACGCGATGGCGGGATTCACCTCTGCGCTGGCGAGGAAGCCGAGCATGAGCATCCCGACGATGCTGCCGCAGCAGTGGACGCCGAAGACATCCAGCGAATCGTCGTAGCCGAATTTCGCCTTCACGCGAGTCACGCAAAGGTAGCACGCAAAGCCGCCCGCGAGGCCGATGAGCACCGCACCGGGGATGCTGACGAAACCGGACGCGGGTGTGATTGTGGCCAGACCCGCGACCATGCCGGACGCTGCGCCGAGCACGCTGGGCTTTCCTTTTTCAAACCACTCGTAAAGCGACCACGCGAGGCCGCCCGCAGCGCCCGCGAAATGGGTCGCAGCAAAGGCGCTCGTCGCGAGCGTGCCACTGTTGAGCGCGCTGCCGGCATTGAAGCCGAACCAGCCCACCCACAGCAGGCCGGTGCCGATGAGACTGAGCACGACATTATGCGGCAGCATCGGCTCCCTCGGGTAGCCTTTGCGCTTGCCCAGCACGAGCGCGCACACGAGCGCGGACACGCCGGAACTGATGTGGACGACGGTGCCGCCAGCGAAGTCGAGCACGGGGATTTGTCCGCCGAGCGCCCAGTTGAAAAAGCCGCCCTTGCCCCACACCATGTGCGCCAGCGGGAAATACACGATGGTCACCCAGCCGATCATGAACATCACGTAGGCGCTGAATTTCATCCTCTCCGCAAATGCACCCGTGATCAGACCCGGTGTGATGATGGCGAACATCATCTGATAAAGCATGAACGTCTGGTGCGGAATCGTCGGCGCATAGTCCGTATTCGGAGCGCCGCCCACGCCATTGAGGAAAAGATATTGCAGCGGATTGCCGAAGAAGGCGTTGCCTTCGCCAAACGACATGCTGTAGCCGAAGATGAACCACAGGATGCTCACAAGCGACATGAGGAAAAAGCTCTGCATCATCGTCGCGAGGACATTCTTCGTCCGCACCAGTCCGCCGTAGAAAAGCGCGAGCCCCGGCCCGGTCATCATCAGCACCAGCGCAGTGCTCACGAGCATCCAGGCATTGTCGCCGGAGTCAATTTTTGGAGCCGCGTCTTCAGCACGCGCGACGACGGTAAGCGAAAGCAGCAGCGCACCGGCAACACCGGCGCACCGCCCGGAACGGGAGATGTGATTCATGTATGTAGGTTGGAAATTCCGAGGGGACTCGCGGGAAAACGAGCGCGCGTGGAAATAATTAAGCCGCCCGAATTGTGGAAGGAAAAAGTGATTAAGACTGGGCCGTCATCGTAAAGCGTTGAGCAGCGCTGCGAGTGGATCGTTGGTCTCGGTGAGGTCGAGCCATGTGTAGCCGCGCTCGCGGCGGAACCATGTGAGCTGGCGCTTGGCGTATTGGCGGGTGGATTGCGTGATGGCGGTTTTGCACTCGGCGAGCGTCATCGTGCCGGCGATGTGGGCGCGGATTTCGCGCAGGCCGAGCATTTCGGAAGCGGTGGGGCCGAGTCCGGTGACGGCGGCGACTTCGGCGATGACGCCCTCGGCAAACATCGCCTCGGTGCGTGCGGCGATGCGTTCGTGGAGTTCGGCGCGCGGGCGGGTGAGGATGATGCCGCGCACTTCCGGTTCTGCTTTCCACTCGGTGCGGTGGGCGGAAAAGGGGCGTCCGCTGAGCAGGCACACTTCGAGAGCGCGGATGACGCGGC
>JBEIQV010000076.1:0-12167 GCA_040376335.1 Verrucomicrobiia bacterium
AGGCATGAGCGGAGAATGGCAGAGATGTTTGAGGTTGGAAGTTACTATTTCCAGCGCGTGTGATTTGGATGTGGGCAACTGGCAGTTTGTTTTCGGCAAATTCTGTCTTTTGCAAAGTGACGTGCGCACTTTACACAGCCACACATGAATCTGACACGCACTGCTTACGGAACTTGGAATGCTGGCCGCTATATGCACTTTGGAGAGCCGGTGGATGATGCGCGCTTCGAGGCGTGCATCCGCCGCGCGTATGAAAAAGGCATCCGCACTTTCATGACGGCGGATGTCTATGGAAACGGCGAAGCCGACGAGGCGCTCGGTCGTGCACTCAGCGGCGTGCCGCGCGACAGCTACTGTCTCGTGCAAATGATTGGGCACGATTTCTACGGCGGTGTGCGCGATGGGCAGAAGGGGTTTCCGCGTTTCACCGATCCGCGCATCCGTCAGGCGAGCGACTACGCAGACTATGTGCGTATGGCCACGGAGAAGGCGCTCGCCCGCTGCAAGACGGATCATTTCGACTGCGTGATGCTGCACAACCCTGACAGCATCGGCTATTCACAGGAGTCGGTGTGGAGCGCGCTCGCGAAGGTGCAGGAGGAAAAATTGACGGAGATGCTCGGCGTGGCTCCGGGGCCCGCGAATGGTTTCTCGCTCGATTTGATTTTGTGCATGGAGCGGTTCGCGTCGCTGATTGACTGGACGATGATCATTCTCAATCCGCTAGAGCCATGGCCCGGCCAACTCGTGCTCGATGCCGCGCAAAAACACGACGTCTCCATCGTTACGCGCGTCGTGGATTACGGCGGGTTGTTTCACGGCGACGTGCGGCCCGGTCACACATTCGGCACCCGCGACCACCGCACATTCCGCCCGCAGGGCTGGGTGGATGCGGGCTGCGCGAAGCTCGACGCGATGCGCGCCATCGCCGACAAGCACGGTCTCACGATGCTCCAGCTTTCGTGTGTGTGGAATCTCAGCCAGTCAACCGTGCGCAGCGTCGTGCCCACGCTCATTCAGGAAGTCGCTCAGACAAATGGCGCGAAGGTAAAAACCATCGAGGAGAAAATTGACGAGCTGGCCGCATTGCCTGACGTGAAGTTGAGCGCCGAGGAAATAGAACAACTCGCCGCCATCGGAAACAACAAGGGTTGCATGGAATTGAAAGGCGGCAATCCCGGTCATACGAGTGAACCCGTTGCAGATCGCTGGTCGCTCAATACCGATTTGCTCGACGTAGCAGCCCGCTGGAAAATCGAGCCTGCACGTGACCTCACATGCACGCACGCTGCGTAGCCGTCGCGCTACGCGGGAAGCATTCCGCTTTTGCGGGCGAAATTGAACACGCCGCCAGCGTCAATCACCGGCTTCGCTTCGCCGAGAGGCTTTAGCGCGTGCGTCTGGCCGTTCACGGTCAGCGTATTTGCATCGAGGTCGAGCGTTCCAACATCGCCTGTTTTGAGCACGTCGCAGAGGCGTGAGGTGGCGTCGTAGGGATACAGTTCGCCGGTTGCCACGCAGTTGCGGAAAAAGATGCGAGCAAAGCTGTCTGCGATCACGGCCTCGCAACCCGCCGCACCCATCGCGATGGGTGCGTGTTCGCGCGAACTGCCGCAACCGAAGTTCCGCCCAGCGACGACGATTTTATACGGCGTCTTCGTTCCCTCGGGCACAAACTTCACCGGATACTGGTCATCCGGCAGACCGATGAGCGCGTAGCTCCCGAGCTTTTCGTATTCGTCCGGCTTGGTCGGCACGAGCGTGAGGTAGCACGCGGGGATGATTTGGTCGGTGTCTATGTTGTCGCGAACGACGAAAATCGGGCTGGTGATAGTATTGGCCATAAATCGAGAACGCCCAAGAAAGCGCAGGACGCCCGCGAGGGAAACGGAAATTTCACAGATATTCTCCCGATCACACTTCCTCCCGTTGCTGTCATGAGCCGAAGATTCCCAGTCCATCTTTTCAAGACGCTCGTATTCCCCTGCTCATCACTGCCTCGCGCAACGAAGTATTTCCGCTTCGCATTGGAAGCTCCCGTTCATAGCGTTCGCGTATGCTCGATTATCTTTTCCGGCAAATCCTTCTCCTCATCCAGCCTGTGGGGCTCGCGTGGTTGACGCTGCTCGTGCTCGCCATCGCGTTGTGGCGGATGAGAAATAGGCGGCTCGCTGCTCTCTCGGGCGGGATGTGCATGCTCATCACGTTATTCGGCAGCACGGATTTTCCAGGCTGGCTGCTGCGGCGGATGGAGCGCCCGTGGGCTGGCGTGAAAATCGCCGATCTGCCCGCATGCGATGCCGTGATCGTGCTCGGCGGCGGCACCGAACCTTCGCGCTACGAAGTGAACTGGATGCACCTTTCCCGCGCAGGCGACCGCGTCATCATGGGGTTGGAGTTGATGCGCCTCGGCAAGGCCCCCGCCATCGCACTCGGTGGCAACGTCGCGGATTTCGACGGCGAAAAGAAAGTCGAGGCCGACGTGGTGAAAGCGTGGCTGCAATCACAGTCGCTGCCCGCCGGTGCAGAAATCATCAGCCTCGGCGCAAACAGCAACACGCACGACGAAGGCGAGAAAGTCGCGCGCCTCGCGAAAGAACGCGGCTGGCAACGCGTGCTGCTCGTCACCTCCGCCAGCCACATGCAGCGAGCCGTCGCCGTTTTTCGCAAACTCGGCATCGAGACCATCGCGGCGCCGTGCAATTTCCTCACCAGCGTCAGCACCGCGCCGCCGTCCTTTCGTCTCAGCGTGCCCGGCTACGACGGCTTCGAGAAATTCGCCGTCTGGATGCATGAGCAGGTGGGCTGGTTCATCTACAAACGGCGCGGCTGGGTGTAGTCTTCTGCGCTCTCACACCTCGCGCGCCCATGCTGGACGCTCGCGCAGGTGGTAGAGCATCTCGCCGGCTTTCGGCACGTAGAGCACACCTTCGTCTTCACGGTTGACGTAGTCTTCCACGCGGATGTCGCGCCAGTCTCGGTAGCCGAGGTTGATGGACTCACACACTTCGCGCGGGATGCCGGTGGCCAATGTCACTCGGACGCGGCAGTGCTCCACTCCGTTTTCAAAAGTCCCGATGCCTCTCACGTGCGTGCTGTGTGCGATGACTCCGCGCGGGATGTGCGCGAAACGCTCCGGCTGCGCGGTAAAGTAATCGCGGCAATGGTAGCCGATTTCGCGGATGTGCTTTCCGTGCGTGATGCTGATCTCGTGAATGTGCGGCGCGTAGATGATCAACTCGCCGCCATCTGCAACGACAGGTTCGAGTTTATACATGCACTTCCCGCCGACCCATAGCTCGTCATACATCGGCGGCGCGCACGAGAGGACGGTGTGAAAAGGACGCTCTTTGTAGGTGACGTGCAGTTCACGAGAGAGATCGCTCGCCGCATCCCACGCACTCACAGGATCGCCTGCAAATAATCCGGCAAGCCCGCCTTTCTCCACCACCATGCAGAGACAGGACTTCGGCACTTTGACGAGCGACGCGGCGCGATCCACGACCTTGCGCACGGGTGTCCATTTGTTTCCGATGATGGCGGGATTCGTCACCAGCGCACCAAGCCAGTGAAAGAAATTCAGCACCGTCGGTCCGCTCACGCCGGGGAAGAGATATTTGTTTCCGCCGCTAAAGCCGACGACCTCATGCGGAAACACCGGTCCGCAAATCACAAGTTGGTCGTAGTCGAAAATGCGCGCGTTGATTTCCACCGGCACCTCCTCCGACAGCAGCCCGCCGCTCAACTCGGCACTCTGCTCTCGCGTGATGACGCCGATGTTGCGCAGCGCCGCTGGGTTGTCCCACTCGTGGTTGAAAAAGCGCACGCCCGCGTATTTGTCGCGGCGCTCGTCCTGCGTAATCTCCAGCCGTTCGCAAATCGCCTGCTCGCTCATCGCCACGTGGGTGCCGAGTGCGATCATCACATCGAGCGCCATCGTCACTCCGCCCAACTCCTCGAACACCGCTTTGAAAAGCATCCCGAGCGGGCACGAACGCGTTCCGTCCGGCACGATGAGCAGCACTTTCCTCCCCACAAAATCCGCCGCTGGCAGCGCACGCGCGATGAGGATGCGCACTTGCTCTGCATCGAGAAGCTGGCCCGGCGCGGGAGTGAGTGAGAGTGGCGGCGTGGTATTCATGACCGTGAAGTCACCTTCGTTCACTCAGATCGTTTGCGCAAGGTAGCCGCCGTCCACAACGAGATCGGTGCCGGTGACGAAGCTGCTCGCTTTGTGCGCAGCGAGATAGATGCAGGCTCCAATGAGTTCCTTGCTCTCGCCAAAGCGTTTCATCGGCGTGTGGCCCATGATTGCCTGCGTGCGCGGCGTCGGCGATCCGTCGTCATTGAAAAGCAGTTTGCGGTTTTGCTCCGCGGGAAAAAATCCGGGCGTGATCGAATTCACACGCACGCCGCGAGTCGCCCATTCGCGAGCGAGGAACATCGTGAGTGAAATCACCGCCGCTTTGCTCGCGCTGTAGGCGACGACGCGGGAAAGCGGGATGCGCGCGCTGGCGCTGGCGATGTTGATGATGCTGCCGCGCCCGCGCTCGCACATGGCGGGACCGAATTCCTGACACGGAAGCAGCACTCCACCAACGAGGTTGAGGTCGAAGTTCGCGCGCCAGTCGTCGAGCGCGATGGCCTCGAATGGACGCTCCGCAGTCACGGTGACTTTCGCATCGTTGCCACCAGCTGCGTTGATCAAAATCGTCGGTGCGCCGAGCACCTCGGCCACGGCTTCATGCGCATCGTGCAGGCTGGCTTTGTCCATCGCATCAGTGGCGAAAAATTCCGCTGTTCCACCGATCTCCCGGATCGCGTTCACTCGTTCCTGCCCGCGCTGTGCGTTGCGCCCGAGCACCGCGACCTTCGCACGCGCCGAAGCGAGGCCATCCGCCAACGCTCCTCCGAGAGTTCCAGTGGCACCGATGACGACGGCGGTTTCTCCAGTGAGATCAAAAAGCGATACGCTCATGTTGCGAAGGACAACGCACACACGGCCCGCTGGCAAGGTGTTCGTGAATAGGATTCACGCCGGAGAACTGAAATTTTGTCTCCGTGTCCGGGTTTCCCCCCCGTAAGGTGTGCGCATGATTACCATCCGCCGCAGCCACGAACGCGGCCACGCAGAACATGGCTGGCTCGATTCACACCACACGTTTTCCTTCGCAGACTACTACGATCCGGCGCACATGGGCTTTCGTTCGCTGCGAGTGATCAACGAAGATCGCGTGGCTCCGGGCATGGGTTTCCCGACGCATCCGCACCGCGACATGGAGATTTTCAGCTACGTTCTGTCGGGATCGCTCGCGCATAAGGACAGCATGGGCAACTCACGCACACTGCAAGCGGGCGAAGTGCAGTTGATGAGTGCGGGAACCGGCGTGATGCACAGCGAGTTTAATCCCTCTCGCACGGAAGCAGCGCATTTTTTGCAAATCTGGATTGTCCCCGAACATCGTGGGCTGCCCCCACGCTACACGGAATGGCGTCCCACCACGGAGCAGCAGACGGCGGCGAAAGTGCTGATCATTTCGCAAGAAGGGCGCGATGAGTCGGCGACAATCGCGGCGGATGCGGATGTATTTCGCGTGCGTCTGCGTGAGGGTGAAAGTGTGTTCCACGAATTACAAGAGAGCCGGGCCGTCTGGCTGCAAGTGATGCGTGGATCGCTTTCGTTCAACGGCGTGACGCTGGAAGCTGGCGACGCCGGGAGTTGCGAAGGCGCGGTCGGTCTCTCCATCTCCGCAACGGCGGATGCGGAGGCGCTGTTGTTCGATCTGGCGTAGCGAGAGCTACGTCGTCTTCGGATACGTGCCGAGGATTTTGACCAGCGTGCAGTGGTTGCTCAACTCGGCGACCGCCTCTTTGAGCGGGGATTGTTCGGCGTGGCCGTCTACATCCACGAAGAAGAAATACTCCCACGCTTTGCGTTTGCTCGGGCGGCTTTCGATTTTGCTCATGCTGATGCGCAGGCGGTTGAAAGGTTCGAGCGCTTTAAAAAGCGCGCCGGGCTCATCACGAACGCAGAACATGAGCGACGTGCGATCATCGCCCGTAGCCGGAGAGGGTTTCTGCCCGAGGACGAGGAAGCGCGTCGTGTTGTTCGGATTGTCCTGCACGCTCTGCTCGATGATGGGCAGGCTGAATTCCTCCGCAGCCATTCGTGCGACGAGACAGCCACTGTTTGGCTCACTTGCAGCGAGTTCGGCTGCGCGCGGCGTGCTGCCGACTTCGATCAACTCGACATTCGGCAGCGTGCGCTGGAGCCACTGGCGGCACTGGCCGAAGACTTGCGGGTGCGAATAGAGACGGTGGATTTCGCCGCGCGGGCACTTCGATGCGAGGTGGTTTTCGATGCGCATCAAAATCTGCGCGCAGATGCGCAGGTCGCTCTCCATGAAAACATCGAGCGTGTGATTCACTGCACCCTCGGTGCTGTTTTCGATGGGCACCACGCCATAGTCCGCCCGTCCACGTGCAACGGCGTCGAAGACATCCGCGATGGTAACTTGCGGAACGTAGCTCACGCTTGTGCCGAAACGGCTGCGTGCGGCCTGATGCGTGTTCGTCGCGTGCGGGCCGAAGTAGGCGATAGTGATGTCCTTTTCCAACGCCAGCGCCGCGCTCATGATCTCGCGGTAAATCGCGCGAATGCTCTGTTCGGGCAGGCGGCTCTTCATCTCCACAGCCTTCGCAGCGAGCGCACGCAGCACCTTCTCCTCCCGCTCGGGCGCGTAAATGGGCTGGCCGTCGGCCTTCTTAATAACGCCCACCTCATGCACGAGATCAGCGCGCTCATTCAGCAAGCGGATGATTTGCTCATCCACGACGTCAATTTTGGTGCGAATATCGGCGAGGCTCACGGTTGGTTGAAAATGCGAAGTGTGTCCGTGCTAGAAACCCGTTCGCCTTTCCGCTGGCAAGCCCGCAACACGCCCACCCCACTCATCCCGCAGCGGCCACACACAAAATCATGGCTAGATGCCGACTGGCTTGCTGTCGCTGGAAATGACAAATCCTCTGGAATCTATAGGCCAGTCCTCGTTTCGGCAGTGCGCTTGATTTGTCATACGAAAAATCTTCCTGGTAGTCCTCAATGTCACTTTCTCGCTTCGTAAAAATACTGACGAAAAAACCGCATCCAAACTATTGGCAGGAACGTAAAATTTCCTAGCAACAACACAGCTCCACAAAACATACAAAATCAAATGCTCAACGATTTCTTACAAACACAAGCTGCACTTTATGCGTCGGGCGCCATGAATTCACACGAGCGCGAGCAATTTGAACTGGTTCTCGAGTTTCACCATGAACTCCGCGAATTCGTCACAGGACTGTCCGCAGTGGGAGCCGCCATGGCGCTTGCCGACCAGCGCGCGGGAGGCCCAACTCCTTCAACGCAACTGAAGTCCCGTATTATGAATCTCATCGCCACCCGCCCACAGCGGGTGACTCCGGAGGGGATCGTCATGTCCGGACCCGACCGCCTTGTCCAATGGGTCAACCCTGCCTTCAGCGAGATGTGCGGTTATTCCATTGAAGAACTTCGTGGTAAAAGCCTGGGCCCAATACTACAGGGACCGAAGACCGACCGTGATGCGGCAGAGCGCATACGCCGCGCGGTGCATTCAAATACTCCCTGCACAGAGAGACTCATCAACTACCACAAGAACGGAACTCCCTATCTGGTCGAAATCGCCATCACGCCGATTCTCGATGACGCGGGCCAGCCGCTCTGGTTCGTGGCGCGCGAACGTGAATTGACTGACCAAATCGCGGCGTAGCACCTGCTAAAGTTTCGAGCCCAGAATTTCTTTCAGCCTCAGCATCCCGCGGCGAATTCTCGCCTTCACCGTTCCTAGAGGCTCATTCAATCTCTCTGCTATTTCCGTCTGCGTGAGCGAGGAAAAGAATGCGAGTTCGATGGCTTCACGCTGGTCTTTGGAGAGTTTTTGAACTGCATCGTGCACGAGCTTCCCCGTTTCCACACCCGATGCGGCATCAAAGGAACTGCGCTCATCAAACTGCTCGAACGTCTCCGCCTCACGCTGCAGCTCGTCCTGCAAGCGTCCGCGGCGCTGCATGGAACGCAGTCGGTCAATCGCCTTGTTGCGTGTGAGTGTGATGGCCCAAGTCATCGGCTTGCCGAGCGCAGGATTATAGAGCGGAGCCTTTTCCCATATCTGGATGAATACATCCTGAGTCACATCCTCCGTGGCTTCCTGATTGTTCAGGACGCGGTAAGCCGTGGAAAATAAAACACCGGAAAACCGATCATAGAGTTCCTCGAAAGCGCTGCGATCACCTTTGGCAACGTGTCGCAAAAGCTCGATCTCAGCGTCGAGTTGTTGAGCGGTGTCGGTTTCCATTTCCGATGAAACATGACGGGGCCAAGGCGTTTCGACAATCGAAACAGCATTTTGAGGCATCCACATCGCCGCCACAGACGAATAAATATAGCATCGTGCTGATCAGGCACCTCCACTTCCCAGCGCTGCCCATAACTCAAAACAACAAAAATTAATATGAAATCCGCTCAACTCAAACTCCTCAGTAATCTCTGCTTCATCCTCGGCTTCGCCTCCATTATTGGCTCCATCGCCATCTGGTTCATGACCGGCGGCACGGAGGCAAATTCACAAGCGCATGCCGAGCGCTTTGGCATCTTCGTCGGACTGTGGGCACCGACATTTTTCATCCTTTCGAATCGCTTCGACCGCTACGCCGAGAAGAAAGCCTGATCGCTGGCTGGAAAAACAACGCCAATCGTTTGCTCGATGGATAAAGGCCAAACATTACCTGCACGGGTCTGGCTGATCACGGGCTGCTCCAGCGGCTTCGGGGCCGCGCTTGCCGCTGCTGTGCTCGCCCGCGGGCAGCGCGTCATCGCAACCGCGCGAAAAATAACTGCTCTCGACGAACTCGTCGCTCGACACCCGGAGAACTGTCGCGCGCTCTCGCTCGACGTCACGGATTCAGCGCAGGTGAAGGATGTAATCGCGCAGGCGGTGAAAGACTTTGGGCGGCTCGATGTCATCGTGAACAACGCAGGATATGGGCTCATCGGTGCATTCGAGGAACTCGGCTCAGAGCAGATTGCCCGCAACTTCAATACGAACTTCTTCAGCACTCTGGAAGTCATCCGTGCCGCGCTGCCCACCCTGCGCGCACAGGGCAGTGGTCACATCGTGAACATTTCCGCCGCTGCGGTCATTTCAAACTACGCTGGGTTTTCGATCTACGGCGCGACGAAGTGGGCGTTGGAAGGCGTGTCGGAATCGCTCGCTGCGGAACTCAAACCGCTCGGGATCAAAGTGACCATCGTGCAGCCGGGGCCATTCCGCACAGACTTCATCGCGCGCTCACTCGAGCGCGCAGAAAACCATATCGCCGACTACGATCGCACGAGCGGAAAGTTCCTGCGTTTCCTCGAAACGATGGCGGGCAGGCAGCCCGGCGATCCTGCGAGGGCAGCGCAAGCCATCATCGCCGCCGTGGAATCCGAAACGCCGCCGCTGCGCCTCGTCCTTGGCAAATACGCCAACGACAAGACGCGCAAGAAACTCGCTGATTCCGAAGTGGAGCGCGCCGCCTGGGAACACATCGGCCTGCCCACGGATTTCACCGCAACTCCACTGAAATGATGAACACACACATCACTCACATCCTGCTCATCGCGATGGCATGCTTCCTCAGCGCCTGCGCTTCACCAAAAATCTGCACGCGCGAGATCCAGAAATCAGACGCCACAGCGATGGATTTGCTCACGGCATCGCAGCGCGCGCACGGGAAAACGGCGTTTTCAAAAGTCCGCGACGTGAGCGTGCGCTACGATGGGCGCTGGGCATCGCTCGGGCCACGCTTTCAGCCGGTGCTTGCGGATACCTCGTTCCGGCGCGGCTCCGAGGAGCGGCTGCTGGTCGGGCCGCGCATCATAGCGCAGGAGCACATGGGGCCGGCGGGAAAGAAGTGCGTCGTTCGCACGCTAGGAAAAGTCGCAGTCGGCTACAACGGATCACTTTCAACCGACGACGAAAACAGACGCGCCGCCGCACTCGTCGCCGACGCCTACACGATGTTCCTGCTGGGGCCTTTTTACTTCGACCGGCCGGGCGTCGTGCTCGCGCCGAATGGCGAGTCGGTTGTGGACAAGGCGGTGTGCGACGAAGTGCTCGCCGTGCTGCGTCCCGGATTCGGCACCGCAGAGGAGGACCGCGTGATCCTTTTCATCGACCGCACCACCAAGCAACTCCGGCGCGTGCGCATGACCTTGAACGGCCTCGAAAGCACGCGCGGTGCCGAGGTGGATGTGACGTTCCGCGACTTCCGCAGGATCGACGGCATCCTCTGGCCGACTGATTTCGACGAGCGAATCCGTGTGCCTTTCGATCTGCATGCGCACCACTGGAAGCTGCTCGGCCTGGACACGAATCGCGGCTTCCGAGCGTCCGACCTTGCGGACTCCGGTTTCAAAAACAGCGCTGCCCAGCCGGCTCGAAAACACAACAACTCTTCGCCCTAGTCACTCAATTCTCAGGCGACGGCGCAGGCTCGGCAACCGGCTCCGCTTCGGCGGAAACCGGGACCTCCGTCGCCACGGCGGCGTCGCTCACGGGGTCGGCGGCGGGCGCTGGCTCGGTGTTTTCGGCGGCTTCTTCCTTCTCGGCTTTTCCTTTTTTCGGCTCGGTGTATTCGGCCTTCGGGAGCGGCACGCGGCGGAGTTCGTCGTTGTTCGGGAGTTCCTCGACTCCGCGCAGGCCGAAGTGTTGCAGAAAATATTCCGTCGTTTCGTAAAGCAGCGGGCGACCCGGCAAATCAGCGCGACCGGCGATTTTGATCAGCGAACGATCCAGCAGCACTTGCATCATTCCATCCACGGCGACACCGCGCACAGCTTCGATGTCCGCACGCGTGACCGGCTGGCGGTAGGCGATGATGGCGAGCGTCTCCAGCGCTGGCCCGCTGAGGCGCGTCGGGCGACTCTCGGGGTAAAGCTGGCGCACCCATTCCACCGTCGCGGGCACGGTGACGACGGCCCATCCGTTCGCCTGCTCGGCGAGTTGAAAGGCGCGGCCCGTCTGCTCGTATTCGGCGCGGATGAGATTGAGTTGCGCGGCGACTTCCTCGTCGCTCGTCTCGCCAATGGCGATTACGTCCAGCTCCTCGCTCGCAGACGCTGCACCACGGAGCGCCTTGCGGATTTCCTCGATGGTCAGCGGCTTTGGCGATGCAAAGACGAGTGCTTCGATGACTTGTTTAAGAGAAAGCATGACGTTCCAATATTAGACGCGGACGATTTCGATTTCCGCAAACGGCTCCGGCTGCACACAGCGCAGTTGTTTGAGCCGCACCAGTTCGAGCATCGCGAGGAAAGTCACCACGATCTCCCCGCGCGACGCCGCCTCAGCAAACATCTCCGTGAACTTCAGCGCCACGCCGCCAGCCGTGATTTTCAAAATCAGATCAATCTTGTCGGCCACCGTGAAGTTCTCCTCGAAAATCTCCGCGAGATCCTCGCGCTTGTCCTCGATGCGCTTGAGCACCTTGTTGAACGCATTGATCAAATCAAACACCGACACCTCGCCCAGCGGCCTCTCCGGCACAGGCTCCGCAGACTCCGCCGCACGCGCAAAAATGCCCTGGCGATCCGCCTCGCGCTGGCCGAGCTGCGCCGCCGCATCCTTGAATTTTTTGTATTCCAAAAGCTGCCGCACCAGCTCCCAGCGCGGATCTTCCTCCTCCGCCTCCTCGTCCGGCGGCTGGGCGTGGACGGGCAGCAGCGCGCGGCTCTTGATGTAGATCAGATTCGCCGCCATCACCACGAACTCCCCCGCCACATCGAGATCGAGCATTTTGAAAAGCTCCATGAAATCGAGGTATTGCTTGGTGATGTGTTCGATGGGGATGTCGTAAATATCCACCTCATCGCGCTTGATGAGAAAGAGCAGCAAATCGAGCGGCCCCTCAAACACTTCGAGTTTCACTTTGTATTCTTGCGACATGAGGCGCGGAGGCTACGGGCGCGACCATGCGGTGTGCAAGTGCAAGTGCCGGGGGAATGGCAAAAGCCCGCGCAGATGATTAGAAAACCAAACTAACGGTCAGTTGCACCTTGCATCATCCAGCCCCAGTTTCCTCAATCTCTCTTCGGAGGCTTAATA
>JBEIQV010000276.1:0-4419 GCA_040376335.1 Verrucomicrobiia bacterium
AGAAACTCGTGACTTTCTTCACGCGCCTCGGCGAGCTTGTTTCGTCCCCTGAAACTGCATCCATCGAAGTGGCAGATAAATTCGACAATAAATCGTATGAGGTCATCGCCCTGCTTGCCCTCGGTATAAAGGACTGGGAGGCGGGAGATTTTAAGAACGGCATCGAGTTGTTAAAACAGTTTCAAACCTCTGCGCCTTCGGGTGACTCATCGTGGGTGGGCGAGTATCGCCCGCTAGCCGCACCATATATCGCTGAGTATTCGCTTTTCACCGGCACCGTCGAGACGCTGAGAAAATACGAGACAGAACCCGAAATGGTGACGAATGCGCTCAAGCGACTGCCGGAGGTGAAGGACAAAATCAAATCGAGCGCGCTACTTGGGCAGCTCAACCAAATCGAGCGCGATGTCGCATCGAAGCTCACCGACTTGATCGCCTCGAATATAAAAGCCGCTGAGAGAAAAAAGGCTGCAATAGATACCGCAGATGAACAGGCGATCTCTGATGCGAAAATCAAGGTAAAGAATCTTTGTGACAGGTATCTGTTCAAGGATGCGTTCAATCTAATCAACGGCCTCGCTTTGAAGGGCGTCACACGAACGAAGGAGCGTGACTTGATCGCGCACCGGGTCGAGTGGCTCATGCTTTTTAAAGAAAAGCTCATGTTCGATATCAACTCGCTCGCCTATAAACCTCCAATCCTGCGCAAAAACGGCCAGCAGATCATCGGTGGAGTTGTCAGAGCTACCGACGCTAGTGTCGAAATTCAATTTACCTACGGGACAGTGCCTGTTCCGTGGACTGAGATAGCGCCGCAGTCCATGCTCACGATGGCGAACTATTACAACAACCCCTCCAAGCCTCCTAAAAGTATCGCGGATCGCAAATGGTATGCGGGCGTATTTTGCATGTTTTCGCAACTTTACCCGGAGGCCCGTGCACTGATGGACGACGCGGCCAATTTGGATGAGCAATACCGTCTGCTTAAAGCGATCTATTTTCCCCCGCCCGATACAAAAACTCCACCTAGGTCTTCCAATGGCTCGAAGCCCAGCACGGGATTTTAGCGAGACACCCTGCGGGCAGTCGTAGCCGCTACTTGATTTCGACCGGCATTCCTTTCGTCACCATCTTGCTGATGCGTGCGATGTCCCAGTTTGCAGTCCTCATGCAGCCGTGGCTGGCCCATGTGCCGATGCTGTAGGGGTTGTTCGTTCCGTGGATGCCGATGCCGGGTTTGTTCAGCGCGATCCAGCCGACGCCGACGGGATTATTCGGCCCGGCGGGGAGTAAGTAGAAGTTTTCCGTCCGCACGCCGCGATTGAGCACGCCTTCGTCCCAGCGAAAATTGGGCATCGCAGCGACGCCGACGACACGCCAGTTGCCCGGCGGTGTGGGATGCTTTGGTGAGCCTGGCGCGATGGGGACGCTGGCGATGAGCGCATCACCTTCGTAGAGTTCAAGAATGGTGTCCCTGCGGTTGATCACGATACGCCGGTTTTTGAACTCCGGCTTTTCTGGAAAATTTCCCGTCTCCGGCATCTCCTCGATTTTAAATGGCGCGACATTCGGCACACGCACTTGGTCGCCCGCTTTCATTGTTTCAAACTTCAGGCCTTTGTTCAGCTTTTGGAGAAACTCAATCGAGCAGTGGTAGCGCTCCGCGAGAAACTCCGTGTAGCTCGCGTAGGGCAGCTTTTTCTTTTTCGCCTGCTCGCTTGGCTTGCGGGGCACATCTCCACACCACTTGAATTCATCCTTCGAAATCGTGTGAAATGTATAAACGGGATAGACGCTGTCCAGCGGAACGTTTTCATCCACCACACCCGTCTCCGGCAGGCCGTGCGCGCGTTGCCAGCGCCGCAGCGCCATCACGGCGAATTTCGCCGCCTTGCCGTCAATCATCCCCGGAGAAAATAGCTGCTGGTCGAGGAAGATTTGGAGCTGCGCACTCAATTCGCGACGGTCCACGAGGATCGCACGCGCGGCTTGTGGTTCGGGTTCGAGCACTGCGAGCGGGCCGGGTTTAGCTGGCTCTGCGGGTGTGGGTGCAGTTTCGGGCTCGGCGGCGAAAGTGAACGCGGCGAGTGCGAATGTGGTGATCGTGATTGGCGCAAACATGGAACGGGCTAGCATGGACGCGCTCTACGTATGCAACACGCCGCCGGAAACAAGCTCCGCATCGCACAAATCGCTCCGCTCTGGACACCTATTCCGCCAACCACCTACGGCGGCATCGAGCTTTTGCTCGCGCTGTTGTGCGATGAATTGGTCGCGCGCGGACACGACGTGACACTTTTCGCCAGCGGTGATTGCCGCACGCGCGCAAAACTTCGCTCCGTGATTCCAGCGAATCTCAGCGCACTCATGGCGCGTGGTGATGCGCTCATGCACGAATACTATCTCAACGCCGCAATGGCCGATGCACTCGCTGCGCAGGATGAATTCGACGTGCTGCATTTTCACCTTTCGCCCACGCTGCTCCCGCTCGCAGCCGCTGCGCGAAAGCCGTGCCTTTTCACCTACCACACCAGCCCCCACGCGGACGACGAATGGGCGCTGCGCCGCTACCCGCAAGTGCCCGTGGCCACGATTAGCCGCGCGCAATTTGCGCAAACCTCCGCGCGTCTCGGGCGCGAGTTTCCGGTCATCTACAATGGCGTGGACTTCTCCGCATACGCGCCGTCGTTCGAGTCGGGAAAATATCTCGCATTTCTCGGGCGCATGTCGCCGCAGAAAAACCCGCTCGACGCCATCCTCATCGCGAAGGCAGCGGGACTGCCCATCGTCCTCGCAGGCAAACCGCAGAACGCGGAGGAAGAGCATTACTTCGCGGAGAAAGTGCAGCCGCATATTGATGGCGAGCGCGTCCGCTGGATCGGCCCGGCGAATCACGCGCAAAAAACCGAATTGCTCCGCAACGCCGCCGCGTTCGTCTTTCCCATCGCGTGGGATGAACCTTTCGGCCTCGTGATGATCGAAGCGATGGCGTGCGGCTGTCCCGTCCTCGGCGTGCGCCGTGGCAGCGTCGGCGAAGTGGTGGATGAAGGCATCACCGGCATCACCGCCGCAACACCCGACGATCTCGCCGCACTCGTCCCCGCAGTGCTCGTGCTGGATCGCGCGAAGGTGCGCACTCACGCGGAGTCGCGTTTCAGCCACATCAAAATGGTGGACGACTATCTTGCGCTCTACCGGCGCTGAGTTGCGCTGAGTCGTTGCGCCACGCGGGGGAACCCGCTAAACGCGCGGGCCATGAATCTCACACGACCCACATTTGCCCTGCTGTTGACACTCGCTTTCACCGGCTGCGAAACGACCGGTGGCTTCTCCAGCAACTCGGCTGAACGCAAAGCGATGACCGATGCAATCTCGAAGGAACCAGCGGGGACATATTTCGTGGGACGGCGCTTTTATAAAGTGGACTACAAATTCTGGGGCTACGTGCGCCGCTCCGGTGAATCGTGGGATAAAGCGAAGATGGTGATGATGAATGAGAACTCGAAGTTCGCGCCGGATCGCGCAGGCGGAAAACTCGGCACGGACAATAACTACGAATACAAACTGATCGGAAATTTCTCGGGCGACACAGTGTATGAGCCTGCGAGCAACAGCTTCTACCCCGAGTTTGTGCTGAAGGGCGCGGAACTGCTCATAGCGACTCCGGGCCCGATCTATCGCGAAGCGGGCGCTACGAATCCCGCGCGCCGCGTGATTCCTCGTCCTTACTAACGGGCTCTTCGGGTGCCTCGGGCTCATCGGGGACTTCGCCCGTGTGCTCTTCGATTTCTTCACCCTCGACGGTTTCAGATTCTTCGACTGGCTCGGCATCTTCGACGATATCGAGGTCTTCGTCCTCTTCCTCGTCATCGAGATCAACGGGCGGTGGTGGAAGTGGTGCTGGTGGCTCCGGCGGAGGCGGCGGAAGCTCGCCACTGAGCGCGATGCCTTCTGCGCGTAGCGTGGAGAATACATTACGAATGAGTCCACGGTAGTGCTGCTGCACAATGAGATCCGTCGAGCGGCTTTCGAGCGCGATGTAGTCGCTGTAGTCGTCCTGCAATTTCAGCGTGAGCAACGTGCGGAGCTGCGTGAGGGCATCGGGCGGCGGGGCGTCCGTGCCAGCGGCCATGCTGAGTGCACGGGTTTCGCTGTCGGCGAGCAGTTCCTCGACGCGCGCTTTGAGCTCGGCGTTGCGCTGTTCGAGCTGGATGACGAGGCGCTTGAGTTCCTCGGGGCTGAGACTCGCTTCTTCGTGGGAAAGAACGACGCCCGTTCGACGACCACTTTCGCCGCGTTTGAGTTTGGCCTGTGCGTTTGCGAGTTCGTTGCGGAGACCCTGCACGTAGTTTTCCAACTGCCGCACGGCGTTGGTAAAATTGAAACTGCCTCCTTGTTTCGCGGCGGCTTCCTGCTCGC
>JBEIQV010000202.1:0-6154 GCA_040376335.1 Verrucomicrobiia bacterium
CCGCCGTGCAGCACATCGTCGCCGCGCCAGCCCACGAGCGTGTCATCGCCATTGAAACCTTCGAGGAGATTGGAGCCGTCGCCACCGATGAGAATGTTTCCATCGCTGTTGCCTTTTGCGAAAAGAGGCGCGTTACCGAAGAGCGCGAGTCTTTCGACATTGGCCGGAATAGTGAGGCTGATTCCCGATAAAACACCATCAATACCGTCGTCAGTTTTCTCCACGACTTTGTCGCCTTTGTTGTCCACGAAATAGATGTCGTTGCCCGATGCGCCGATCATTGTGTCTTTGCCCTCGCCTCCATCGAGAAGGTCGTCGCCTCCACCGCCATCGAGAAGGTCATCCCCGTTTCCGCCGGAAAGATTATCAGCCGTATCGTCGTCCGGCGCTGTGAAAAGCCCGACCCCTGCGAGATAGCCGTAGAGTTTGTCCTTTCCGCTTCCGCCGTTGAGGAAATCAATACCGGCACCGCCGATGAGAAGATCATCCCCGCTGCCGCCTGTCATGTCATCGCCACCTCCCTCACCGTAGAGTTTGTCGTTGCCGATTTGGCCCTTGAGTTTGTCAGCGCCCCCGCCGCCAAAGAGTTCATCATCACCAAGGCCGGCGGCGATTTCGTTATCCTCACCGTTTCCGGTGATGAGATTGCTAAGGCTGTTTCCGTTCGCCTTTTTGACACCGACCGAGAGGCCGAATTGACCCGCGCTTGCCAACTCGAGATTTTCGACGCCCTTGGGCAGTTGGTAATTATTGACCGTAGTGAGAACGGTGTCCGTGTCGCCGTCCTTCAATTCCTCAACGACGACATCATACGCAAACACCGTGTAGCGGTCGCTGCCGTCGCCGCCTGTGAGCGAATCCTCGTCTGAGAAATTTCCGCCATTGAGAGTGTCATCACCAACTCCTCCACCGAGCACGTCCTTGCCATTCCCGCCTATGAGTGTGTCATCGCCACCGTTACCAAGCAGCGTGTCGTTGCCCTCACGCCCGTCGAGCGTGTTGTTCAGGCTGTTGCCGGTGATGAGATTGGCGAGCGCATTTCCAGATGCGTTCGCGGGCCCCGTTGGGATGAATTTTCCACCAGCAAAAGAGACGCTCTCCGTCAGTCTCACGTTCTCCACGTCGCCAGTGATGACTGGTGAGTTGAAAAAGGAGGCGCTGAGATCCACATCCGCAAAACTCTCCACGGTGTCTACGCCACCTGCCCCAGCTTCATTGATGCTCACTACTAGAAAGCTGCCTCCAGTGATCACGTAAGTATCATCCCCCTCCCCTCCACTCATCGTGTCGGCTCCGGCACCGTCTGAAATTAGTCGGTCATTTCCTTTGCCGCCGTAGAGTGTGTCGGTGCCCGCGCCGCCGTCGAGAATGTCGTTCCCTTCGCCGACAGGAAAACCGGTGTCATCACCACCCACGGATTTATCGCCGTAGAGAATGTCATTTCCTGAGCCTCCGAAAAGTTTGTCGCTGCCGACACCGCCATAAAGCTCATCGTTATCGCTGCCGACGGTTGCGCCGGATTTGCGACCACCGTAAATTTCGTCATCGCCGAAATTTCCAAAGACAAAGTCATTGCTATCACCGCCGTAGAGTTTGTCCCCACCATCGCCACCAGAAACACTATCATTCCCTGCTTTTCCATCGAGAGTAAGCGCCTGCGGCTGCGGTGCACGACCACCAGCTATGCCATTGGCATTGATGAAATTGTCCGCGCTGTTTCCGTTCCCAAATTTTGCGCCCTGACCGATAACTTGCAGATCCTCGACATTGTCGGGAAGTGTGAAGCTGGACTTCGCGAAAACGACATCCCTGAAGAACAATGTTGGTGTTTCATTCACTTCGATGATGACCGCCTTTTCCGAATCCACTGTGTAGTAGTCTCCACCAAATCCGCCCTGCAAAACGTCACCAACACCACCCTTCAGTGAATCGTGCCCGCCGAAACCGAAAAGGTGATTCTTCCCCTTGTTGCCTACGAGTAAATTATCCCCGTCCGTGCCATAGGCATCCACATCGGCGCTGCCCGTAAGATAGACACCCTCGATACTCGGGTTGTCGTTAAGATTCACGGTCACGTTCGATGCAATCGCGTCATTACCCACCGTATCGGAAATCTCCGCGAGATTGTCGGTGACATAAACGTCGTCACCCGCTCCGCCCTCCAGCGTATCTGTTCCTGTGCCTCCAAAGAGCGTGTCGTCACCATTTCCTCCACGCACAGTGTTTGTGCCTTCACCCGCGAAGAGCGTGTCATCACCATCGCCACCCTCCAGCGTGTCATTGCCATCGCCGCCGATGAGAATGTCGTCTCCTTGGTCACCGAAGAAATAATCATTACCTCCGTTTCCGCTCAGCACATTCGCCGCCTTGTTCCCGTAGAGAAAATTGTTGCCGGTATTGCCATCGCCGGAGATCGCTTTTTGCAAAGTCGCACCGCTCTCCTCATCATACTGCCCCACAAGCAGCAGAATATTGAAACCAGATGGTAATTTGAAATTCGTCGCAGTGCTCTCTACGATGGCGTTCGCCTTGTTGTTGGAGAAAATTTGATCCTTCGGACTATCCACATGGAAAGTGTCGCTTCCGCCGTAGCCGAACATCATGTCGTCACCGGTTCCGCCATCGAGGACGTCGTTACTGTTGGAACCGTGGAGCGTATCTTCACCCTCTCCACCATAGAGTTCATCACCCGCGTCGGACGCCAGATCTATAGTTCCAAAATTCGTGCCGTAGCCATACAGCGTGTCATTTCCAGCACCGCCACGGATCTCATCGTGACCCCGTCCACCTTCGATGCGGTCATTCCCATCAAGACCCGAGAGAACATCCGCAGCTCCTGCTCCACCCGTAAAAAAACCATCGCCCCAGATTTTATCATTGCCCGATCCGCCGATGATTTTATCCGCTCCGTCGCCCCCGCTGATCGTGTCATTTCCAGCGCCACCGGTGAGTGCGTCGTTGTGATCGCCGCCATTGATCGTAGCCGGTTTTTTCACACCTGCTCCGATGGTGATGACATCCTCGCCACTTCCACCATTTGCCGTGATTTCGGTGATGCCCTTGAAAAGCAGTGGACCGCCGAGCGGTGCGAGTTCCACGCCGTTGAGATTCTTCGCCTTTGGACTGGAAACACGCAAAGCGCCCTGCGCGGATTCTATGCGAATGCTCTCGGCGACATCCGTCTGCCCGGCGCCGCGATCTCCGGCATTCGAGCCTGTATTGATGATGAGTTCCGAACCGTTTTGATGCGCCAGCGTGATTTTCGAAAGGCTGTTTGCCTCTGCTGCGCCAGTGTCGAAATCGAACAGCGTGATAGAGCCGAGATCCTTCGATTTCGAGTAGATGAGTGACTCCACGTAGAAGGAAAGGAACGCATCTATGCGGCCCGAGATATCCGCAGCCGCGAAGGGGTTGAAACCCACGGACTCCAGTTCGCCGTAGGAGACCTTGCGGTCATTGGCGAGATCCGGCCTGCCTGCAAAAAAGTCCTTGAATTCATAATTGAGCAGTCCGCGAATACCGCCCTCCACGCCAACTTCAAAAATCCCAGGAATGCCCGCACCAACTCCCGCGACGATTGCGGCGTTGAAAGTCGCCTCCGGAATCTCAGCCCCCTGGACGCCGAAGTCTTTCAGGAAAAATCCGTTCAGCAAATCAGACGCTTCGCCCGACGATGCAAATGTGGTGATGCCGCTTGTATCGTAGCCCAGCCCGAGGTGAATCTCGCCCGATGCGGAAAATCCGACATGCCCGTTGATTCCGAAGAACAGCGGGAAATATATTTCCTGACTCACATTGAAAGTAATGGGTGCCGCCTCGTAGGTGACGAGATTCGCCGCCTGACCCAGCACCATTTTGAAGATTTCACCATCCGTCTGCAAAATGGGAAAAGCCAAACCGGGCACTCCAGCGGCAGCATTGGAGAGTTGCCCCAGCGATCCCGTTTTTAAAAGCCCATCGCCAAAATCAAGGACCGATGGCTGCACAGCACCCAGTGAGAAGAATGGATCGCGAATGTCGGCATTCGAGTCGAACGTGAAAGTGCCGAGATCCACGCCAGCGCCACCCTTGAGCGATTGCACGGTGTGAAGAAATTTCCCGAGCGACGAGATGCCTTTCACCGCCTCTGCCTCCGCAGAACCAGGCCCTGTGAAAACATCAATCAGCGTTCCACCGAGGCCGAAGCGATTCAGTATGTCACCCACGACAGGCAATGGAGTGGAGAGCTTGTCGCATATCTCAAAAATCGGCCCACCGATCGTCAGCGCCTTGTCCACAAAACCAAGATTCAGCGCATTCAGAAACTGGCTTGCGTCCAGACTTACATCGCTCACGCGCACCACAGGCTTTTCACCAAATGATGAGTTGTCATCCGAGGGGTTCATCTCCGCGCCAGCGAGATTCCAATTCACTCCGAGCGTGCTGAAAAACTTTGGCACGATTGCGTCCGTGTCGAAGTTTGATGTGAGTTTCAGCGATGGCGTTGCCTCACCAGTGAGGATTGTCCCTATGATGAAATTGCCCGCCGCCTCCGCAGCCGTGAGATGTCCGTCGCCATCATCCAGCGCGAGACCGATGTGTGCATCGAGCAGTGGCGCACCTGCTGTCGTGCTCACCGAGTATGGGACAAAACCCATCGTTCCCGTCGTTTTGATGCCCTTGGCTCCGGCATCCAAATGCAAATCCAGTTCCACAAAATTGGTGCCGCTGCTCTCCACGTAGGCATTGTTGTTGCCGTCGAGGCCGGCGCGGAAGTTAAAATCGTAGTCCAACTTTCCAGCCGCCATGGGAGCAGGCTCCGATAGCGTCAAACCCAAATGCCCCAGCCCTAAATGACTATCCACCTGCGCGGAAAATCCCTCATCTTCGACAGACGTGACACCCGAAAAATCCACCTCAAACTTCCCGCCGCCCGTAAGAAGAGCCGTCTTGGAAAACCCCGCCTTCCCCAAAGCCTCATTCACTTTTGCAAGCACCACCTCTTCGCTAGCTCCGGAGGCAATAGTTCCGAGGCTCGCATCCAGTTCCACTTTCAGCGTCGCGATTTTGCTCAGCCCCTTGCCCGCGCCGGAATGAAGACCGCTCCCGACAACCGGCAAACTTTCCTGAAAAACCTGCTGGTCCAACTTGGTCTGAAGTCCTGTGAGTATGGTGCCGAGTTCTGTTTTATACGCAGCGATCTGAGTGGATGAAAGAGCCATGACGCGCTCAGCCAAGCATACTTAAGAGAATCCATCAACCGGGGACTCCTCCGTGGAGCGCCATAATTTTCTCGCACCGCAGGCGAAACTTTTCCTACCTCACTTCGTGCTAAATTTCATCTGGCTCGCAATGCTTCTGGTGTCCGTGATCGTGGGAGGTTTCACGGGGCGTCTGGATGTGATGACGAAGGGTGCTTTCACTCAGGCGGAGGATGCGGTGATGAAAATCGCGCTGCCGCTTGTCGGACTGATGGCGATTTGGATGGGGATGATGCGTCTCGCGGAGCGTGCCGGGCTCGTGCAGGTGCTCGCACGAGCGCTGAAGCCGGTGATGCGGCGGCTGTTTCCCGATGTGCCTCCGGAGCATCCGGCGATGGGAGCGATGGTGTTGAACATGTCCGCAAACATGCTCGGTCTGAGCAATGCTGCGACTCCACTCGGTCTGCGCGCGATGGCTCTTTTGCAAAAGCTCAATCCGCGTCCGACGGTGGCGAGCAATTCGATGGTGACTTTTCTCGCAGTGAACACGGCCAGCCTGCAATTGGTGCCGACAACGGCGATCAGCATCCTCGCGGTGCAAGGGGCCCGTTCGCCATCCTCCATCGTGGTGCCGGCGTTCATCGCGACAGCGATTGCGATGTGCTGCGGCGTGGCGACGGCGAAAGTGCTCGGTCGTCTGCGAATTTTTCAGGCACCGCCGGATGACGACGAGATAGCGGCTGTCGTGGACGCAAAGTCGGCGGACACCGAGACGGAGACAGTGAACGCGCCCGCTTTGACAATGCGTGGGCGTGCGATACTGGCGTTACTCTTTGCGGCATTCGCTGGAATGTGGGCGCTGCTCGCGCTTCCCGATCAATTCCCGGGATGGAAAACTTCCGACGTGCAGCAAAATGCCGCCTACGAACGAGCATTGCCTGCTGCTGCCGCACCTACACTCGCCACGCAGAGCG
>JBEIQV010000422.1:0-1784 GCA_040376335.1 Verrucomicrobiia bacterium
AAACTCGATTGGGTTCCCGCTCGCACGGATGCCTGAAACGATGTCGCGCAAAATACGCGTGCGGTTTTCGAAACTGCCCCCAAATTTTCCAGGCCGCGTGTGCGCGCCGAGGAATTCGTGCAGCAGGTAGCCGTGGCAGTGTTTGATATCCACGAAGTCCGCACCGACGTCCCACGCGATTTTCGCAGCGCGGATGTAATCCTCGATGAGCCGCTCGATTTCGTCGTCGGTAAAAACCTGCGCATCACTTGTGACCTTGAACTTCGCATCGAGAATCGGATGCCGAAACGCCACGCGCGGCTCATAGGTCGTCTTGCCATTCGGTTTGCAGAAGCGCCCCGAGTGCGTGAGTTGAAAGCCCACCACTAGATCGTCCGACGTGCCGTAGCGCTCCGCGTGCGCCTTTTTCAAAATGCCCATCAGTTCCGCGAGCCCGGCCTTGTTTTGCTCGATGATGATTATCTGGTTCGGATTCGCACGTCCGTAAGGTCGCACAGCCATCGCCTCCGCACCGCAGATGAGCTTCGCGCCGCTCTCGCCGAAACGCTGCCAGCGCCGCCGCATTTCCTCCGTCACACCGCCTGTCGTCGTGCCGTCCCAACCCTCCATCGGATGAATCGCAACACGATTACCGATGCGCTTGCCGTTCACCGTCACATCCGACACAGCCCGCGCGAGCGGTGAATCACCCGTGGCGATACTATCCTCACACGGCAGATCGATACCAAGCGATGCGCAGTGCGCACGGAAATCGTCCACAGTTTTCAACGAAGGAATGCGGGTGAGCTTGAAAGGGTCAGGCATCGCAGGAGCTGGTGGAGTCATGAGGGTAGTCGCTTCACGATGTCCGCGAGGATTTCGCGGTCTGAATCTGGGCGCTTCGCCGATTTCGGATGCGTATTGTCGCAACCGATCCAGCCACGCAGTTTCAGGAACATCGCGGCGCTGTGTTTGTAGGCGGGCACGGGGGGACGGAATGCGAGGAAGCCGAGATATTGGAGTTGGTCGTTGAGTTCGTAAAATGCGGGATCGCCTGCGAGCCACGCGGCGTCGCGCTTGGCGAACACATCGGGCGCGAACGTCGAGAGGCCGAGCAGGTAGTCGCTGCCATACATCACCATATCTATGGCGAGATCGTTGCCGGTGAAGACGCGGAAGTCCGGGCGCGTCGCATCGCGGAGCGCGATGCGCTGCCATTCGAGAACGCGGCTGAGCGACGAGTGCTTCGCACCGATGCACTGCTTCACGCCCATCAGTCCTCGATACACTTCGAGCGAATAGATTTTCCCGAACGGCGCGAACATCGTCCCGAGTTCAAAGCCGACAAACCGCTCCGAGACGGTGCCGAGCCTTGCGTATGCGGCGATGATTGCGTCGTCACTCTGCTGCGTGAGTCCGTAGCTTTGGAAAATCACGGGCGTGCCTCCGTGTTGCTGGATCATCTCCAACTGCCGCGCGTAGGCTTCAAAATCGAACGCAGCACCCGGCTCGTCGCCCACGAACGCGCCAGCCACGTAGCTGCGCCCGGCGCATTCGGCCCGTGTAATTTCAAGCGCGCGGCGTCTCGTCGCGTCATCAATGAGATTGGCAAAGCCGGTGTCCATATTCACCGCCGGCCCAAGCCCGGCCTGCACGGTGCGGCGGACATGCGCAGCGAAGCCGGGCCAGTCCACTTCGCCGTTCGTTAGAAATGGAAGCAGGATGGCGGAGAAACCTTCGATGCGACGCCGGGGCCGGATCATGGCCACTGGATCGAGAGAGGCTGCGAGCGGCGGAATCATCGG
>JBEIQV010000250.1:0-4959 GCA_040376335.1 Verrucomicrobiia bacterium
CATTGATGTAGTCCACTTCGGAAACGTTGATGCCCGCCTTGTGCATGGCGATGTGCATTGAACGCTGGGCCTGCTCGTGGTTCGGGAGTGGTGCGCTCATGTGGTAGGCGTCGGTCGTCATGCCGTAGCCGACGATTTCCGCGAGGATGTTTGCGCCGCGCGCCTTCGCGTGTTCGAGTTCCTCCAACACGACGATGCCGGCGCCTTCGCCCATGACGAAGCCGTCGCGATCCTTGTCCCACGGACGGCTGGCGCGCGTGGGGTCGTCGTTGCGGGTGCTGAGTGCTTTCATCGCGGCGAAACCGCCGATGCCGAGCGGAACGATGGCGCTTTCACTTCCGCCAGCGAGGAAAACATCGGCATCGCCTTCGCGAATGAGCCGCCAAGCTTCGCCGACCGAGTGTGCGCTCGTGGCGCAGGCACTGACGGGTGCGTAGCTCGGGCCTTGCAGTCCGTGCTCCATCGCGATCATGCCGCCCGCCATGTTGGTAATGAGCATGGGGATCATGAAAGGCGAGATGCGGCCCGGGCCTTTCTCCATATAAGTGGTGTGCTGGTCCTCGGTGGTTTTCAGTCCGCCGATTCCGCTGCCGATGATGCAGCCGAAACGCTCGGGGTCTTTCACCTCGGAAAAGCCAGCGTCGGCCATCGCGCCCTTTGCGGCGGCGATGGCGAGATGCACAAAGCGGTCACTGCGGCGCACGTCCTTCGGCACTTTGAAAAATTTCACGGGATCAAAATCGCGCACCTCCCCGGCGATGCGGCAGTCGAACTTTGCGCAATCAAACAGCGTGATTGGGCCAATGCCGCTTTTGCCTGCGATGAGGTTGCTCCAGAGGGTCTGCACATCATGGCCCAAAGGCGTGATGGCTCCCATACCAGTGATGACGACTCGACGGTTGCTGCTCATAAAGTCCGCGCATCCATAGCGACGGGACGTAGGGCGGCAACTTCAAAGTGCGCGGACGCGCTTGCCGCCAGCCGATGATCTGCACACGCTCCATGCGTGCAGTCCTTTCAAAAAGACAACCTCCTCGTCGAATACGCGGCTATCGAGCAGCGCGTGCTTGCGGCGTTGCGCGAGGATTTGAGCGACGCGGAGTTTGGTGCGCTCGCGCTGGAGATTCACGCCTTTCAGCTTCGATGGAATGAACCGTTCGCCCGCTGGTGCGCGACTTTTTCCGCGCCGAAAAACTGGCGTGAGATCCCGGCGGTGCCGCAGGCGATGTTCAAGCGGTTCCGCGTCGCGTGCTTTCCGCCGGAGCTGGTGGAAAAAACTTTCCTCACCAGCGGAACGACCGGCGAAACGCGCGGGGCGCATCATTTGCACAACACGATGCTCTACGACGCGGCGGTGCTGGCGGGCTGGCGTCGGCTTGCGTTGCCGAAAGCGGTGCCGCTCATCGTGACGCAGTCGCCCGCCGACGCGCCCAATTCTTCGCTCTCGCACATGATGGGCCTGCTCGCGGGTGAAGCGGGGCAGTTCATCGCTCGAAGCGACGGCTCGCTCGACTTCGCATGCGCTGCTGCTGCGCTGGAAAGGAGTTTTGCCAGCGGCCAGCCCGTCGCGCTGCTCGGCACCGCGCTGGGCTTTCTGAATTTGATGGAGGGTTGGGGAAATGCGCGCCCGCGTTTGTGCGATGGTTCGTTTCTCGTCGAGACGGGTGGCTTCAAAGGCAGCGGGCGGGCTCTTGAAAAGAGCGAACTATACGCGCGGCTGGGCGAGTTTTTCGGGCTGAACGCGGTCGCGATTTGGAATGAATACGGGATGTGCGAACTCGGCTCGCAGTTTTACACGCGCGGCCTCGGTGCTGCGCACACGGGCGGGCCGTGGGTGCGTGCGATAGTCGTTTCGCCGGAGACCGGGCGTGAGGTTGCCGTGGGCGAGCGCGGCGTGCTGCGCATCTTCGATCTCGCCAATCTCGGCAGCACGCTTGCGGTGCAGACGGCGGATTTCGCCGTGCGGTGCGACGACGGCTTCGAGTTGATCGGACGCGATCCCGCTGCTGTCCCGCGTGGCTGCTCGCGTCAGGCGGATGAAAACCGTGGCGTAGTTTCGGCATCGGTCGTAGTTCGGCGGAAGCAGACTGTGCCCGTGAATGGAAACACCCAGTCGCGCTGCACCGCGCTCGCACCGGCGACTGGCGGATTTCCTTTTCTCGGCGAAGTCAGCGCCGATTCCCTGCGTGCGCTCATCGCCGCAGAGCTTGGCCACGCCGAGGCGCTCGACCGCTTTATCCCGCACGGCGCGCATCATTCCCGCGCCGTGGCACCCGCGACCATCCTCCACATCCTCAGCGGAAACACTCCCGCCGCTGCGCTCCAGTCATTGCTGCGCGGTCTGCTCCTCGGCTCGCGCAATCTTTGCAAACTCCCATCCAGCGGACTGCCGGAGGTCGCTCAATTTCTCGCCGCATTGCCGCCGGAACTGCGCGCACTCGTCGAAGTATCCGGGCAACTCCCCGGCGACTGGCTCGCGCGAGCCGATGCGATCATCGTCTTCGGCAACGACGAAACCATCGCGCACTTCCGCGCGCTCGCGCAGCCGTGGCAGACCTTCATCGCCCACGGCCACAAGCTCAGCTTCGGCATCGTTTTCGACGACCCTGCTTTTGCCAGCGCCGCCGCCGCCGCATGCGATGCGTCTGTTTTCGATCAGCAGGGCTGCCTCTCGCCGCACGTCATCTACGTTCGGGAAAGCGGCACTTTCACAGCGAAGGCTTACGCCGAGCGAGTCGCAGCGGAGATGGCCGTTTTTGAAAAACACAGCCCGCGCGGCCCGCTCACGCTCAGCGAGGCGAACAGCATCCGCACCCTTCGCGACGAGACGACATTCCGCGTTGCGAACGGCGAGCCGCTCGCGCTCTTCGCCAGCGCTGATAGCGCGTGGACAGTCATCGCCGACTCCACGCCCGGCTTTCCCTCATCGCCGCTCAACCGCGTGCTGTTCATCAAGCCACTCCCCGCCGACCTCGCCGACACGCTCGCGCCACTCCACGCCCATCTCAGCACGTGCGGAATCTGCCCCTCTACGCACGAGCACGCGGAATTCGCCGCCAGTCTCGGCGTCACCCGCATCTGCGCGCTCGGTAAAATGCAGCAGCCCCCGCTCACATGGCATCACGACGGAGCCCCCGTGCTCGCCCCGCTCGTGCGCTGGATTGACTGGGGGGAATAACTCAAAGGTCATTATTTTGGTGCGAGAGGGGTGTAGGGGAGTTGTGCGGCGGGCGGGGAAGGCGGGGCGCTGCGCCATTCGATGATAGCCCACACGACAATGGCGACGGCGATGGTGACGCCGAGGGCGATGCGTTTCTGCGCGGCGTCGGGTTTAGGCATCCACGAGGGTGTCGAGCCGTTCGGCGAGGTCGAAGTCGTTTTCGGTGATGCCGCCTTTGCTGTGGGTGCTGAGGATGACGCGGACTTTGTTGAAGCGGATGTCCATGTCGGGATGATGATCGGCATCCTCGGCGAGTTCGGCGACGCCGTTCACGAAATCAATAGCCTGCTCGAAGTCGTCGAACTCGAAAACGCGAACGATGGATTTCCCCTCCACGTCCCATTCGGGCAGGTCTTTGATGGCTTCCTTGATTTCCTTGGCGCTGAGAATTGATGACATGGCTTCGCGAGATAGCAGGGGATTTTTTCGTGGCAATAAGGAAACACTTGTTCGCTTGCCGACGCGGATGCGGTTCGTTAAAGACCGCGCCTCCAACCACGCATACACATCATGGGCAAAATCTACAACAACATCATCGAGACCGTCGGCCGCACGCCGCTGGTGAAACTGAATCGCATCCCCGCCAGCGAAGGCGTGGACGCCAGCACGACCATCGCGCTGAAGTGCGAGTTCTTCAATCCTCTCGGCAGCGTGAAGGACCGTATCGGCGCGGCGATGATCGAGGACGCGGAGAAGCGCGGCATTTTGAACAAGGACACGACGATCATCGAGCCGACCTCCGGCAATACGGGAATCGCACTCGCATTCGTCGCAGCAGCAAAGGGCTACAAGATCATCCTCACGATGCCCGAGACGATGTCGCTCGAACGCCGCACGCTGCTCGCGATGCTCGGTGCGAAGCTCGTGCTCACGCCCGGCAGCGAGGGAATGAAGGGCGCAATCGCGCGCGCCGATGCGCTCGCGAAGGACACGCCGAATTCGTGGATACCGCAGCAGTTCAACAATCCGGCAAACCCTGCGATTCACTCCGCGACGACTGCGGTCGAGTTGTGGGAGGATACGAATGGCGCGATTGATATTCTCGTCGCCGCTGTCGGAACGGGCGGGACGATCACGGGCTGCTGCGAAGTGCTCAAGCCGAAGAAGGCGGGTTTTCAAGCCATCGCGGTGGAGCCGGCGGATTCGCCAGTCATTTCGCAGACACTCGCAGGCGAACCGGTGAAACCGGGGCCGCACAAAATTCAAGGAACCGGCGCGGGCTTTGTGCCGAACAATCTGCACCTCAAGGACAGCGCGGGCAACGCGCAGATCGTGGAGTGCGTGAAGGTGAGCAATGATGATGCATTCGCAACCGCACGCCGTCTTGCGAAAGAAGAGGGCATCCTCGTCGGCATCAGCACCGGTGCAAACGTGTGGGCTGCGATCCAAGTCGCGAAACGCCCTGAGAACAAAGGCAAGTGCATCGTCACCATCGCCTGCTCGACCGGCGAACGCTATCTCTCGACCGCCCTCGCCGCCGAGGCGCGCGCGGAAGTCGGCGGGTAGTCCGATTGCGGATTAGAATGCGGGGAGCGTCTTGCGGCAGTCGGAATAACTAATCTGGCTGCCCCTATTCCTTCCTGAACCATTTCGGAACCTTCCTTGCACAAAGAGGAATGTTCCTTTCTCAAAGAGGAATGTTCCTTGTTCAAAGAGGAATGTTCCTTACGCGAAGAGGAATGTTCCTCCGACGCTGAGGAAACTAAGTCCGAGCCGCCGGGAACCCCGTCCAACAGAGA
>JBEIQV010000413.1:0-1997 GCA_040376335.1 Verrucomicrobiia bacterium
GATGCGCGGGAGCGGCAGAACTTCAGCGGGGTCGTGCGCGATGCGCGCGCGCGCCGCCAGCCAGCGAAAGAAGATTTTCAACGCGACGACTTCGAGTTTCACGCTCGCGGCGGCGAGGCCGCAACGTTTGCGAAATGCAAGGTAGTCGTGCAAATGCGCGAGCGTGATGGTGCGCGGGTCGCTGAGTTGATGCGTCTTTTCCGCCCATGCCGTGAAGGACTCCAGCGTGCGGCGCGTGGAGAGTTGATAGTTATCCGAAAGACCGCGCTCGGTGGCGAGGTGGAGGATGAAATCTTCGAGCGAGGCGCGCACGATTTACGACTCTTTCTCGCGCTCCCACCACGGGCGATCGGCGGCGGCGAAGTATTCGTTCGCATCGCGGCGGAACAACGCGAAGCACACTGCGAACACAAAAATCAACAGCCCCGGCACCATCGCACCACGAAAGCGCAGAAACTGGAGCCCTTCGCGCAGCGAGTCATCCGAAAGCAAAATAAACCCAAGCGCGTGACGCGTGCCGGTCGCGATGACGTAGAGCCAGCGCGCCCAGTTGCGTGCTTTCAAAATGAAGTAGCACGCGAGCAGTGTGATCCCGGAATGTGCGTAATGAAGCACGAGTTGCAGGCGCGCGGAGTTGATGTGGTCGGCCATCCACTGCGCGTTGTTCCCCTCGCTGAGATCGGTAAAGAAAAATACCGCATCAATGAGCGCGAACAACATCGCCAGAAAACAAACGAAGGTGACGGTGAACGGACGGTTTGGGTTCATGCGGCGGTGTGGAGAAAGGCGGTGAGCGGCGATGTCGCGCTGGCGGAAACACCCCGCGCGGCAAGCCCGGTCTCGAACGCCTCGCGTCCAGCCTCGACAGCCATCCGAAACGCCCGCGCCATGCGCTCGGGGTCCGGCGCGATGGCGATGGCGGTGTTCACAAGCACGGCGGACGCTCCCATTTCGAGCGCCTCTGCTGCGTGGCTCGGCGCGCCGATGCCCGCATCCACGATGACGGGCACGGTGCATTGGTTGAGGATGATTTCAATTTGCGCACGCGTCTCGATGCCACGATTGCTGCCGATGGGCGAACCAAGCGGCATCACCGCAGCGGTGCCCACATCTTCGAGTCGGCGCGCGAGCACGGGATCGGCGTTGATGTAAGGCAGCACCGTGAAACCTTCCTTCACCAAAACCTCCGCCGCCTTTAGAGTCTCAATCGGGTCGGGCAGCAGGTAGCGCGGGTCGGGATGGATTTCCAGCTTCACCCAATCGCTGATACCCGCCGCACGCGCGAGCCGCGCCAGACGCACAGCCTCCTCCGCATTCATCGCGCCGCTCGTGTTGGGGAGCAGTAGGTATTTTTTGGGATCAATGAAATCGAGGATGTCGGCGAAAGGATCGCCCTTGCCTGAGAGGTCCGCACGCCGCAGCGCGACGGTGACAATCTCGGTGCCGCTCTCCGCGAGTGCGGAGGCCATGGCGCGGTTGGAGGAAAATTTCCCCGTCCCCAGCAACAGCCGCGAACCAAAGCTGCGGCCTGCAATTACGAGTGGTTGAGTGGGCATCGAATCGCCGACTATACCGCGCCCCACCGCGCACGCACGCGGGAAGTTTGCTCATCTCACCGCAATATAAAGCACGATACAGCCGCGCTCGCTTTACCCAGCGCTCCTACACATCCAGCCACGGGTCAAAGCGAGGGCAATGTTCCAGAAAATCCATGCAACCAGCGCGGGGACAAGGTGCAGCCAGCTCGTGTATCCGACGGCAATATGCACGCCGACGGCTGTTGCGAATGCCACATTACCAGCCATCGCAAATGCATTCCAGAGCCAGCGGGCGCCAGCACGGATTCCCCACTGCGAGGCGAGCCAGATGATGATCCCGTTGGAAATCAACATACCTCCGAGACTGGCGCGATCGTGAACAATGAGAGGGATTAGCTTGTCCGTGCCGACGAGCGCTTTCGCGGCAGCAATGCGCAGAAATTCCAAATCAGTTTCCAC
>JBEIQV010000138.1:0-8914 GCA_040376335.1 Verrucomicrobiia bacterium
CATTCGCTTCGCCGCTCCCGCAGGGGAGTCAGGCTCAGCAAAGGCAGAGCAATTTACAGAAAAACTTTTACACCGACGGCACACCGACGGATATCGTGCTCTCGGCTTCCACGATTACTGAGAATAACGCCGCCGGGACCACGATCGGCACGCTGACTGCGACGGATGAGGACGCGGGCGACACTCACACTTTCACCTTTGCGGGCGGGCCGGACGATGCCGCTTTCACAATCACGGGAAACACGCTGACGATCAATGGCAGCGCGGACTTCGAGACAAAGCCGAGCTATAGCATCCGCATCCGCGCGACGGATAGCAGCGTGGGAGCGCTGACGTTTGAGAAGAACCTCACGATCACCGTGGGCAACGTTGTGGATAGCGCGCCGGTCACTTTTGACGGCAGCATAGCCACGACGATCCCGGATCACAATTCGCCCGGTTACACGGTCATGGACGTGACGGCGGCTGGGCCGGATGCGGGCACGGATTTTACTTATTCGCTGGCAGGCGGGGCGGACGATGCGGCCTTCACGCTCACCGGCAACGTGGTGACGATTAATGGCAGCACGGACTTCCAGACCAAGCAGAGCTACACCCTCCGTCTCCGTGCGACGAATACGAACACGCCGAGCCTCTTCTACGAGGAGGACTTCACCTTCTACGTGCGTGGGAAGGCGCTCGACGTGCAGTTCAACGACGCCTCGATCGTGGCTGACGCGACGGTGAATATCGGGGTGCAGTTCCCCGGAGACACGACCACTTTCGTCCTGAAGAACAACGGCATCCTGCCTATCACACTCATTGCGGTTGGAGCCCAGGGGGCCTACTCCGTGACGGCAGTCGGGAGTTCCGGCGGTGGCACAGGAAGCGGCAGTGGCAGTAGCACAGGCAACACCGGTAGCGGTAGCGGCAGCTCCACTGGCAGCGGCAGCGGCGGCACCACTGTGAATGCGAGTATCGCTGGAGGACAGACGGCCTTCGTGACGCTGACTCTCAGCAACCCAGATCTTACCACCTCTGGAAATACGTATTTTTACTTTTCTGGCGACCAAGACGAAAGGGAGATTTTCACCATCTTTGTTGCCGCAGGAATCCCGACCGGTCCCGCGCCTGTTTTCGACACCTTCACCGCCACTTCCGGTGTCACGATCGTCTCGCCGCTGGCGAATGACGGCAACCCGAACGTGACCATCACCCGCGTCGTCGGCGGAGGTGCGACAATCGCTCCCGATGGTCGTCGGGTGATTGTTCCGGCGGGTTTCACGGGTGCGCTCAGCTACGTCACAAGCACGGAATGGTCGGCGGCTATCACCATCGTCGCCGGCACGCCCGTGGCCACTCCGAAGAAATGGGCCGGCCTCCTTCGTGATGCGAATGGCAAGATCACCGGGCGCATCAGCGCGACCGCGACGAAGGGCAAATACACCGCCGCCCTGAACGTGGGCCACGTGAAGAAGTCCGCGAAATTTACCCTCGGCACGCCTGCGACGACGAAGCTCGGCACGCTGAACGCGACTCTCGACAGCGCGAACCACCTGCAAGTCACGCTCGGCACGAACACCGGCGACCTCCGTCCGCTCGTGCTCACCACCACAGCGGCCAAATACAACGCCGCTCTCCAAGCCATCGCCCCGAACATCCTCGGCGGCGGCTACGCTAAACTCACGGTGAAGAAGAACGGTGGCATCACCATCACGGGCACGCTCCCGGACGGCACGAAATTTTCCGCCGGCACAGCGCTGACCGACAGTGCCAGCGCGTCCATTTACACACCCGCAAAGGCCACAAACCCGAAAGCCACACTCGCCGGAGAAGTAGCCCTCGCCGCGCTCACAGCCACCGACATCACCGGCGAGTTCGCGTGGGTGAAGCCCGCGCAGACGAAGCAAACCGGACTGAATGCTAGCGGCGTGGATACGGTCGTGACGCTCAACGGCAGCATCGTGGTGCCCGCCGCTGCGCCGACCAACATTGATGCCGACTGCAATTTGATCGGTGCAGACTTCAGCACGCCTGCCACCGTCAGCGTCCTGCTAACGCGCGGCAAATCCGCCCGCAAAGACCCGCTCAAAAGTTTCATCATCAACGGCAAGACCGGAGGCATCAGCGGCAGCGTGATCTTTCCCGTCACCAACAAGGCCGTTCCGTTTCAAGGCGTCTTTTTGCAGAAAAACACTCGCTTCTGGGGCTTCATCAAAGGGAGCACAGATGGAGGCCGTATCGAAGGGGAATTGGATTAGTCGCCGCAGGCCGCGCTACTTCGCGCCCTTCGTCGCCTCACTCGATGGTGCTGTGTAGCCGGAAAATTGCGCCGCGCAGTCGGCGTGGGTTTGGACATACCAGCGCTCGCATTGGCCGCTGAATTTCGCGACGAGCGCGGCGTTTGCGCTGGCGAGGTTGGTTTGTTCGCCGGGATCGGTCGTGAGGTCGTAAAGCTCGGCTTGCCGCTCGCGGATGGTCTGGATGAATTTCCACTTCCCGTCGCGCAGGCCCCACTGCTCGGGGAACGCGCCTTTTGAAAAGAAGACAGTGCGCGCGGCAAAATCGCGTGTCGTGAGCGGGATGCCGGGCGTCTTCACTTCAAAGCCTGCGAGCGCGGCGAGTGTCGCGTAGATGTCGCCGCTGGATGCGATGCGGTTGTTCACGATGCTCGTGCCGAGGGCCGTATGGGAGAGCAGGAGGAAAGTGCGGATGTTTTCTTCGTAGATCGCATTTTTGTGCGCGAAGTTTCCGGGGTGTTCGCCGAACGCCTCGCCGTGGTCGCCGGTGATGGCGATGATCGTATTTTCAAAAAGTCCGCGCGCTTTCAGCATGGCGATGAGCTGGCCGATGACAGAGTCTGTGTAGTGCAACGCATTGCGGAAACGGGCCGCGTCATCTGCGCGGCCATTCGGCTCGGGAAATCCACGCGGAACGGAATACGGGTGATGCGTCGCGCCGTTCATGTAGCTGAGGAGAAAGGGTGTGGCGCTGCGGGCTTAGAGCCACGGTTCGATTTGCTTCATGGTGAATTCCTCCTTCGCACACCACGAGTTGAGGATGTTCGCGCTGAGGTGGTTTTTCACATCGCGCCCGAAGTCGTAGAGCGTGCCCCATCCGGCGCGACGCTCGAATTGATCCATACCCTCCACATCCAGCCGCTCGCTGGAAAAAAGCGCCGTCTCGTAGCCCGCCGTAGCAAATCCGCGCGCCATGAGTGGGCCGGTGAAATCGTGCTGGAACGCTTCGATCATGCCTTCGCCTGTGAGGTGGAAGCCGCCGGTATTGATGGCGAGATGATTGCGCGCAGTGCTGGGGTAAACGGCATACACATTCTCGAAAGCGATGGCACTGCGGGCGAGTGCGGCGATGTTTGGCGTGTTGGCGAGATTGCCGAGCAACTGCCGGGAGTTGACGGATTCGAGGACGATGAAAACGATGTTTGGCTTCGGCGATGCCGCGCGGATTTTCTTCACGGCATCGGCGAGTTCCGGCGAGGAAGAAGCACGGGCATCCACTGGGGCATCGTCACCTGCATTTGCGGAAAGGCCGACGCTCACACGAGGCATCAGCGCTTCCTGAATGAGTGGAAAGAGCGGATGGTTCGCCGCATTTTTCACCGGTTGTGGGATGGATGCAAAACTCAACGCCAGTGCGACCACAGGCGTGGATGCGAGTATCTTGCCATTGGCAAAGCGCGCTGCGTTGGGACGTGCGGCATCTGCGCGCTCGGAAAAATCTGCGGGCAAAACCTTTCGCCAGAGCCACACGAACATGCCGACGGCGAGCAGCGCATTCAGCGCCAGTTTCCACCATGCAGCCGCAGCCGCCGCGCCCACGGAACTGAGCAATTGCACTGGCACTCCCGCGACTCCGCCCTCACTCACGGAGAGTCGTGGATGATCGCCAAATAACTGGAAATAGCCGGGGCTCACGACGACCAGCGCGGTGAGCACCACATACGCTGTCACAAACAACCAGCGACTCCACGCCGCCCGCCACGCGGCCCATGCGAGACCCGCAACGACCACACCAGCCGCCGCATTTTGTGCCTGCATCAGAGGCAGCCACAGGAGTTGCGAAGCCCCGATGTTCTCTGCCTGCACCACCGCCAGCAACGCCCACTGCGCGAGCGCAAATGCAGCGGCAGTCTTGAGCGGAATCGGTTTCGACATGGCGCGGCAAAGAGGATGAAAACGCCGCTTTCGACAAGTGCGAACTCCTCACGCCCCGACTGGCTGCGCTCATTTCCACAGCAGCGCTTTTTGAAAAGTGACTGTCGGATGCGCTGCGCCACGTTATAGCGGGGCGTGAGCTTTGATCGCATCGCCCCGCCCGCCCGACCCGTATCTCATCGGCAGCGGCTTCCTCCTCAAAGAACGCCACCACTTTGAATGGGGCCTCCTCCACAGCGACCGATGGGGGCGTGAGGGCGAAGGATGATGCGCGGTCCATTTTTATCCATTGCATCCACGCCGTGGAAACGACGGAAGGATGCAGAAATGGAGCGTTCAATTCGCGCTCAAAGCAAAAAACTGTGGAACGAGGCGAAAGCCTTTGGAGTGCGGCGGATCGACGCCGCTTTCCCTTCGCAAGGAGATGGAGTGTGAAACACCCCGCCTCATCGTCAGCGGCATGTCCCGCAGCGCGTATCACCAAAGGTGCGAAATCATACCAGCCTAGGGAACTGCTGATTTAATCGTGCATGAGTTTGCCCTTTTAAAAACTATAACACTCTCGTTTCTTTTCATTCGCAATGCGTCCGGCTATTTTATGCGGGATGTTTCGCTACTTATTCGCCGTTACGCTTTGCACATTTGCGTTCAGTGCGTGTTTGCGCTTGCCGTGGCAAAAGCCGGTCCCGAAGGCGGCTGTTGTGAGCTTTCCAAAGGCGAATCCGTTTGACGGCACCAGACGCGACCCGAAGCGCGTGGGACGTATTGCGATGGTAAATGTGGAGGGTGGATTCGTGCTGATTGATTCCGATGCGTGGTCGCCACCCGTGGCTGGAACGGCTTTGAAATGTATGCGAGATGGGACGGAGACAGGCGTCGTGGCGGTGGGGAAAGAGCAGCGCGGCGCGTTCGTAGCGGCGGATATTGTGAAAGGGTCGCCGCAGCGTGGGGATGATGTTTTTCAGTAGCCGCTACTTTTTTGCAGCGCGTGCCGCCTCGATTTTTGCGATGAACTTTCTTGGTTCGGTATTGAAGTCCTTCACGCAGCTTTCACAGCAGAATTGCACCTCCGTGCCTTCGTGCTTGATGACATGTGGATTGCCCATCGAGCCGAGTTTTTCGCCCGAGACCACGCAGACTTTCAGTGGGTAATCTGCGCTCGGCGGCAGGCTGGCTTCTTCTTTTTTCTCCGAGTTGCAGGCGGGTAAAAGCAAGGTGAGGACAGCGATGGCGGCAAGGAAGTGAAATGTTTTCATGTGGGATGATTGTGTCACGGGCGGCTTTCGTGAAGCAAGCTACCGATAATTTTCTCTCGCTGTTGCGGCATGGTGCGGGGCAATGTCGCTGGCTTTATGCCGGAAAATATCAATGTGCCTTGGTGGAAGACGCTGAACCGTTATCACTGGTTTGTTTTTGTCGTGGCGACGGCGGCGTGGGTGCTGGACTGTCTGGATCAGCAGTTGTTTGTGCTGGCGAGGGATAATGCGGTGAAGGCGTTGCTGCCTCCGGGGACGAGTAAGGATGATTTGCGTTGGTATGGGGGGCTGGCACAGGCGATTTTTGTCGCGGGGTGGGCGGTCGGCGGTTTGATTTTTGGGGCACTGGGGGATCGCATCGGGAGGGCGCGGACGCTGGCGGTGACGGTGTTGATTTATTCGCTGTGCACGGGCTTGTCAGCGCTTTCGCGGACGTTCACGGAGTTTGCGCTTTATCGTTTGGTGACGGGGTTGGGTGTGGGCGGGGTGTTTGGGCTTTCGGTGGCTTTGGTGGCGGATGCGCTGCCGGATTTGGCGAGGCCGAAGGCGCTGGGGCTGCTCCAGTCGCTCTCCGCGGTGGGAAATGTGACGGCGGGGCTTTGTGCGATGTCGCTATCGGGGATGAATCCTGCGGAGTCGTGGAAGTATCTCTTTTGGATCGGGGCGACGCCGGCGTTGCTTTGTATTTTCATCATGATGCGCTTGAAGGAGCCACAGAAATGGCTGGAGGCTCGCGCAGCCAGCAAGGCGGTGGGGGGGAGGGCAATGGGGAGTTACGGCAGTTTATTGGGTGAAAGGCGCTGGCGCAGTTCAGCTTTGCTAGGAATGTTGCTGTGTGTTTCGGGTGTGGTGGGTCTTTGGGGTGTGGGCTTTTTCAGCGGTGCATTGGTGACACCGGCCATCGAGACGGCGCTCAGGGCGCAGAATTTGAGTCCGGCGCAAATTAGCGAGGGCAAGCAGTGGTGGACGGCGGCAAATTTGATCGTGCAAAATATCGGGGCGTTTTTCGGGATGCTCATGTTCAGCAAGCTGGCGCAGGGGATCGGGCGAAAAAAGGCGTTCGCCATTGGTTTTGTGTGCGCGTTCGCTTCGACGATTCTGTTTTATCGCTGCTTCCAGACGAGGGCGGATATTTGGATGAGTGCGGTGATGGGATTCTGCCAGTTTTCGCTGTTCGCTGGATTCGCCATTTATCTCCCCGAGCTTTTTCCCACGCGGCTTCGCAGCACGGGCACGAGCTTTTGCTACAACGTAGGGCGTTTCATCGCGGCGACGGGGCCGTTCACGCTGGGAGTCCTGCAAAAAAATCTGGCAGACAAAGCGGTAACGGCACTGGGCGCGGGGGCGACCGATATCGCGAAGGATGCAGCAAAGCTGGACGCTTTTCGTGACGCGGCATGCTGGCTCGCCGGTATCTATGTGCTGGGTTTAATCGTGCTGCCATTCCTGCCCGAAACGAAGGGGCGACCGCTGCCGGAGGATGAAGAGCTAAAAAAAGCGTGAGTCTGTGATCGCGCTGGAAGCAAGGGTGCATGGGCTCCGGAGGGCGATGTGCGATAGGCAGGAAAAATATTTTTAAAAAAGTTCTCAGTAAATTCCGCAAGTCGGGTTATTGAGCCAGAAACCAATTATGTTTCTCTCTAAAGCCAAAAAGAAATCAGCATGGGTAATGAGCGCGCTCGAACGCTTCGAACGGCCGCTTTTGCAATACGCGCTCAGCATCGTGCAGGATCTCGATCGTGCGAAGGATATCGTGCAGGAGACCTTCATGCGACTGCACACGCAGGAGCAGGCAAAAATTGAGGGACATCTTTCGCAGTGGCTTTTCACGGTGTGCCGCAATTGCTCGCTGAAGTCGCTGAAGAAAGAGGATCGCTACATTTATGTGGAGCATCAGGAATTTGAACACCACAGGGTGGAAAACATCACGCCTCTGCAAGACATGGCCCGTCGCGAGACGGCGACGCGTTTGATGGAGCATGTGATGACGTTGCCGAAGAATCAGCAGGAGGTCGTCCGCCTGCGCTTCCATGGCAACCACAGCTATCAGGAAATCAGCGAGATTACCGGACTGAGCGTCGGAAACGTCGGCTTCATCCTCAATGCCGCGATGCGCAATTTGCGCGGAAAGATGGAACGCGACGAGAAGGATGAGAAAATCATTTATTTAGCAAAACTAGCCGCCTCCTAGGACGGAACCAATGAGAGGAAAAGTAACAGACATAGACTTAACGAACTACGCGCTCAACGAGCTGCCGCCGGAAGAGCGGCTTTATGTTGAGAGCATGCTTGGCGTTTCCGAAGAGTGCCGCAATGACGTGTATCAAATGCTCGAACTCAGCGAGATGCTGAAAGAGGGTTATGAATTTCAGGACGAGCAGGCTTTGCTCGTGCTTGATGAATCGCAGCGATCGAAGGTTCTTGATGTGCCTCGCTGGAATTTTCGCGTCCTACTTCAACAAGCAGCCGCAGTTGCGTTGCTCGCAGCAGGGGGTGCCTATGCGGTGATGCGTCCGGCCTTCTGGCAGCAAGGCGGCACGGCGGAAAAGCTGGCTGTAGCTGGTGAGGCAGTCGGAACGCTTGTGGCGGATGTTCGTGCAAAGGGCTTCGCGCAAACTGCGGAGGAGTTTACGGCTCGTATGCAAAGCAACAAGCCTGCAAGTGGTGCGGAGTGGCAGATTGCTGCCGCGCCCGCAGTCTGCACGCCGACTTCGTGGGATTCCACGGCAACCGTTCCCGATATTTCGGAAATGTGATTTTTTATTTTTTAATAACTAAGGCTTTTCTAAACCACCGATTTAACAACACCGCGCCGCTTGCAAGAAATGCGAGCGTTGCAATTTTATAGAGACTCAGAACCACCAATGACCACCACTGCAACCACACCGATCAATCAACTCGACGACAAGGCAGCCGCTGCCCTGCTCGTGAGTTCATATAACAAAATCACGGCCGAGATGGGTAAATTCATCGTCGGACAGCAAGCCGTAATCGAGGAACTCCTCATTGCAGTGCTCGCGGGCGGACACTGTCTGCTCGAAGGTGTGCCCGGTCTCGCAAAGACCGCGATGGTCAGCACGCTGGCGAAAACTTTGAACATGACGTTCCGCCGCATTCAGTTCACGCCTGACTTGATGCCGAGCGACATCACCGGCACGGACATCATTCAGGAAGATCCGGAGACAGGACGCCGCACGTTTGTTTTCCAAAAGGGCCCGATTTTCTCGCAGATGCTTCTCGCGGACGAAATTAACCGCACGCCTCCGAAAACGCAGGCAGCATTGCTTGAAGCGATGCAGGAGCGCAGCGTCACCGTCGGCGGTCATACGCTGAAACTGGATCAGCCTTTCTTCGTTCTCGCGACGCAAAACCCGATTGAGCAGGAAGGAACCTACCCGCTGCCTGAAGCGCAGCGCGACCGTTTCCTCTTCCTCGTCAAAGTCGGCTATCCGAGTCGCGCCGAGGAGAAGCAGATCGTCGAGCGCACCACGGGCACTTTCACCG
>JBEIQV010000397.1:0-2350 GCA_040376335.1 Verrucomicrobiia bacterium
ATACTTTCGCCATCCGTGGCGAATTCGATGAGCCTCATCAGCAGAAAGGAAGCTGCCAGACCGAACAGCCCGCCGAGCACGGCAATGGCTGAGCCTTCGACGATGATCTGGGTGAAAATGTGACCGGACTTTGCACCGACTGCACGCCTGACGCCGATCTCGCGGATGCGCTCGGTGATGCTGGCGAGCATGATGTTCGTAATGCCGATGCCGCCGACGACGAGTGCGATGCTCGCGATGAGGACGCCAACGAAACGGGTTTGCTTCGTCTGTTGCTCGATGGTGTCGCTCCATTCCTGTCGCGTATCGAAAGTGAAATCCTCAATACCCCGGTGGGTGCCGAGGAGGATGCGACGCACTTCTTCGAGCGCTGGCTGCATATTATCCGGGTCGGCTACCTGGAGGGCGAGTTCGTCTATTTTGTAATTTGGTCCCGGGTCGTCCTTGAGTAGGCCGCTTGGTTTTGACGATGATCCGCCGGAGGGTGTTCGACTACTCGAGGTGCTGCTGGAGCCACCCGAGCCTCCTGCACTTTTGAAGTCGTAGAACATCGTCGTGAACGGAACTAGAAAGGTGAGGTTCTTTTTGTCGTAAGGGTTCCAGTATTTTCCGAACCTCATCTTCGGCGGTGGGCGTCCTTCGAGGCGGGCACGTTTCATTTCCTCGCTCTCGTAGTGCTCCAGAACGCCGATGACCTTGTAGGGGCGGCTGTTCACTGTGATGGTTTCGCCGATGGGTATATATCCTGGACGTTCGGGCCAAAGCACCTCGATGAATTTGGTGCCGATGATGCAGACGGGCGCAGCCTCATCGAGATCGAGTTGGGAAATGTTGCGCCCTGCTTGGAGATGGTGGTTTTGAATGGTGAGATGCTCCGGCCAGACACCGCGAAGGACATGGCGGTATTCTCGACCACCACGGCGGAATAGCGCCGACTGATCGTAAACGGGTTCGACGGCGGAGATGAGTTTCGATTGTTTACGAATTGCCTCCGCGTCAGCGAGTGTGCGCCCCGGCGAAAGCTCGGCGATGTCCACTTGATGTGCGGGCACCTCCTGCGGGACGACGAGCACGCGCTCGATGCCGCCGAGCATGTTCAGGATTTCGCGGTTTTTTTTTGCAAGACCTTCGATGAGCGCAAATGTAGTGAGCAGACTGGCGACGCCGAGAATGATGCCGAACATCGTGAGGATGCTCCGGAATTTGTGCGAAAGTATCTCGCGCAGTCCGATAGTGAGGCTGTTCCAGAAATTCATGTGACGGGCGCTGCGGCGAAATGCTCCGGGTTGCTCACGATTTTTCCGTCGCGCATGACGATGCGTCGCGGGGCGTTTGCTGCGATCTCGTTGTCGTGTGTGACGAGGACGATGGTGCGGCCCTGGTCGCTGAGTTCTCGGAAGAGTGCGAGGATGTTTTTCCCGGTTGAGGAATCGAGGTTTCCCGTGGGTTCATCGGCAAAGACAATTTTTGGATTGTTCACGAGAGCACGCGCGATTGCTACGCGCTGCATCTGGCCGCCGGAAAGCTGGAGCGGTGTGTTTTTCGCTCGGTTGCTGAGTCCTACACGCTCAATGGCTTCGAGTGCGTTCTTGCGACGTTCCTTTTTGCTCACGCCAGCATAGATCATCGGCAACTCGACGTTTTCCAGCACGTTCATTTTCGCGAGCAGATTGAACGCTTGAAACACAAAGCCGATTTTTCTATTCCGCATTTCAGCCAGCATTCCATCGCTCGCTCGCGAGACATCGGTGCCGTCTATGACTACGCGACCAGACGTTGGCGTATCGAGGCAGCCAAGTAGGTGCATGAGAGTGCTCTTCCCGCTCCCGCTGGGGCCGACGATGGCGCAGAATTCGCCCTGCTCGATGGTAAGATCCACCCCATCAAGGGCGCGGATTTCCTCTTCGCCCACGCGGTAGAGTTTGGTCACCTCTCGCAGTTCAATCAGCGCCATGATCCAAAGTGAGAGCGGTCCGTGTTACGAACGTTTTCTCGGCACGCGTTCCGGCTCGTTGAGAAGGATTTTTTCGCCTTCGGCCACACCCTTCAAAATCTGGGCATGCTCAGTGTTCGAGATGCCCACTTTCACCTCGCGCTTCTCGGTCTTGTCGCCAGCGAGGACATAGACGACGCGGGAGTTTCCTTCGCTGCGGAATACTGCGGAGACGGGCACTGCGACGACATCCTCCGCGCGGGCGATAGGGATGTTTAGTTGCACCGTCATACCGGGTCTCAAACGCGCGTTCGGCTTGTCTATGAGCGCCTGCACGGTGAAGCCTTTGACGTTGTTTTTTAGGGTGGCGACTGGGGCGATGAAAAATATCTCCGCGTCCATTTCTTCGTCTTTGAT
>JBEIQV010000163.1:0-7407 GCA_040376335.1 Verrucomicrobiia bacterium
GGAACTCGCCGGTGCGAAACTCGACGAGAAAGTGGCGAAACAAATCGAAGGCCGAAGCCTCCTGCCGCTGCTGGAAAATCCTGCCGCGGCGTGGCCCACGCGCACACTTTTTACGCATCTCGGTCGCTGGGACAAAGGCAAGCCGCCGGAGTCCGGCAAGTATGCGCAATGCAGTGTGCGCACGCCGGAATACCACCTCGTGTCTGCGGCGAAGGGCGAGCAGCCCGCGTGGATGCTTTTCGACATGCGCACCGACTACGGCGAGAAGCAGGACATCGCCGCACAACACCCGGAAATCGTAGCCGAGATGAGCAGGGCGTTTGAGAAATGGTGGGCGTCGGTGGTGCCGATGATGGTCAATGAAAGCGTGCCGCTCGCCCGCGAAAACCCGTTTTGGACGCTGCACAAAAAACAGTTCGGCAGCGAGCCGGTGAAGTAGCGATTAAGAACGCTCGCCCTTTTCATCCGCTGCACCGGCTTCTGCAAGCAGGCGTAGCGCGATGCGCGCGAGGATGCCTGTCACGATGAGCATCGAGACCAAGCCGCCGATCCACAGTGCCCAATCCGTCGGAGTGAGCGTGCCTTCACCGCGCCACACGCGCAGCCCGCTTTGCGCGAAGCGCCCGAGATACGCGTAAAGAAACATCCCCGGTGCCTGCCCGAGCGCAATCCACACGATGCAAGTGCGCACCGGCACACGCGTGAGGCCGTAGAGGTAATTCAGGATGCTCGTCGGAAAAAGCGGATGCACCTGGCTGAGAAAAATGATCCAGCGACCTTCGCGCGCGACCGCCGCATCAAGCGCCGCCCACTTTCCGCCCGTATGCAAGCGACGCTCGACCCAACCACGACCGAAATGCCGCGCGAGCAACACAGCCACCGCCGCGCCGAGCGTGGCGCCGAGCATATTGAGCAAAAATCCCCACCACAGCCCGAAGAACAATCCCGCGCCGATGGCGAGCACGCCGCCGGGCAGGAGCAGCACGTTGCACGTGGCGAAGAGCAGCGGGTAAAGCACCGCGCCCCATACTTCGAGTTCGGTGATTTTCCGCTGCGCGCTCGTGACGTATTCCGCGACCGGTAGCCAGCGCACCGCGAGCACGATGAGCAACGCGAGCACCGGCACGCTGAGCGAATGCAGCAGGATGGCGCGGTTGGCTTTGTTCATACGGTGAAAGGCGGGTGTTTGTCGCGGGAGAGCGCTCACTTTACCAAGTGAAAAACGCGCCGTGCCCGTTACTCCCATTTAGATTGCCAGCGGCAGTTTGCCCACTCAGCGTCCCCAGCGCATGAAATTCATCGCAAAACTCCGCGCTATGCTGGCCGTGTTTGTCGCGCTCAGCGTCACCCTCCTGTTCACCGGCTGCTTCCAGATGGAGCAGGTTATCAACATCAAGCCGGACGGCACCGGCACCATCGTCATGACGGCGGTCCTAACCAAGGAGGCGCTCAAGCAAATCGAAGAGATGTCCAAGGCGGGCGGCGAAAAAGGAAAGACTCCGATTGACGAAATGACCGATCCCACCAAGGCAGCGGAGCAGGCGAAGAAGCTCGGCGAAGGCGTGAAATTTGTGAAAGCCGAGAAGATCAAAAACGATGTCGGCGAAGGCGCGAAGCTGACTTTCAGTTTCACCGACGTGACGAAACTTCACGTGGATATGGACATGAATGGTGGCGGCCCCGGCGGCGACGAAAACAAGGAAAAGGAGCCCGTCACCTTTGGATTCAACAAAGGAACGCTCACGATCAAGTCCACACATAAAAAGCCGGCAGCCAAGCCCGACGACAAGGAAGACAAAGACGACCCGGCCGCGCTTGCCATGATGCAGCAAATGATGAAGGGGATGAAAATCAGCGTTTTCGTGAACATCGAAGGCACCATCACCGAGACCGATGCGGCGCACCGCGATGGCTCACGCATCACGCTGGCCGTCGTGCCTTTTGACGAAGTGCTCAAGGATCCGAAAAAGATGAAGGCTCTGGACAAAGCCGACGGCTGGAACGATGCGCTGAAAGTTTTGAAGGAAATCCCCGGTGTAGTCGTGGAGCCGAAGGAAACCGTGACCGTGAAAATCAAGTAATTCGTTTTCGTAGTTTAAAACGACCCCCACTCGCAACTTGTCAGCGCGGTGCGGGTGGACGACAGTGCCGACATGCTAACGCTGACAGACAATGCGGTGAAACATTTGCGCGCTCTCATCGAAGAAAAAGGGGAGCCCGGAAAGGCGCTGCGTATTTTCATCGAAAAAGGCGGCTGCGCGGGCATGAGCTATGGCATGTCGCTCGACGATCCGCAGGCGGTGGATTTCACAGCGGAGCGCGACGGCGTGAAGGTGGTCGTGGACCCGAACAGTCTGGAATATCTCACCGGATCGACCGTGGATTATTGCGATGATTTGGCGGGGACGGGCTTTCGCATTCAGAACCCAAAGGCAGCGAGATCGTGCGGATGCGGCACGTCATTTGAACCCGCGCCGGAGTCGTAGAAAAACTGCGCGCTGAAAGTTTCGGCGCGCATCGCACGTATCAACTGGCAACCGCGACCAATGGACCTTTTCCACTACGAAGACAAACCGGTGAAGAACCGGGGCAGTGTGTTCTTTTGGTGGGCGGTCGTGCTGCTGCTGCTCACGGGCGCGTGCCTTGCGAGCTGGATCGGGAGTTTTTACGTGGTGAGTCATCCTGAGCAGCCGCGCTGCTATCGCATTCTGAAAAAGCTGAAGCGGCTGGATGCACCGAAAGGTTTTCCGACAACGCAGGCACCGCGTGGCGATTTTCTCTCGGCGACGAAACTACTGGAGCGCTACGGCAAGCTCGGTCCGGCGGAACTGGCGCGCGATAATGCGGAATCGCTACGCGCTTATTTGATGAACTACCGTGAGTCGAAGCGGCGAGTGACTTATGTGGTTGGCAAATACGACGTGGTGCAGACGTTCCCGCTGGGAGCGACGGATCTTTTTCCGAGCGGCGTGGCGGTAGTGGCGCAGTCACTGGATTTGCCTCAGGTGTTGCTGGAAAGCGTGTTCACCGCGCCGTCTGCGATGGTGCCGGCGATTCGCTCGGCGTTGCCGACGGGCGGCGATATTCCGCTGCAACGCTCGCATGATTTGTTTGCTCTGATCCACGTTGCGCGGCTTGAGGATGGTCGGATGCAATTCACCACGGTGCCGATTGACTACGGAGCGTGGCAGGTGAAGCGCGGAAGCGGCGGCTTTCATCTCACATCGCCGGAGGATTTGGAAAAAGCGGATCCGAAGAACACTCTGAACATCGCAGCCGGGCTGCCCATCGTGCGCGGTGAACGTTTACAGCAGGGAGTCACTGCTTACGTGGCGTTCCGCCGCAAGACGCTCGCAAATGCCAAGGACGACGAGGTAGCGCTCGCCGGGCCGGAACTAGTGCGTTTTGATCCGACCCGCAGCGAAACGGACGATGCCGTGACGCCACGTGTGGTCCGCCAACCGGCGCAAAATCCGGCCACCATCACTCCACCAACTCCCGCACCGTTGCGAGTCGCGCCGACTCCGGCACCTGCCGTGCCGTTGCCGCCGAGACCTGTTGTGCGCGGAACGCCGAAACCGGTGACACCACCGACACCTCCCGCTTTGATCAGCGCACCAGCACCCGCCGTGGTCGCCGAGCCGATACCGACGCCCGTTCCCGCTTCGCCGTTGAAACCATTCCGCCGAGTCGTGAGCACGAGCGAGGCGAGCCGGATGGTGGAAAATTTCAGCGCCAGCGAAAGCGTGTTGCTCAGCGGCGATTTCGTAGTGACCGGCGTGCTCGGCCAGCGTGTCGCGCTGCGAACCACGGAATCTCTCCGCGATGCGAGTGCCGACCCAACTCAACCCGGCACGAGCGCCGCGCTAATCGTGGTGGACTTCCCGGCAGGCACGACGCCTCCCGCGAAGGATGCGACTTTTACCCGCGACGCCTCGCGTCCGTTTACCGTGCGCGATGTGATCCGTGGGCGCAACGGACAAATCACCATCGTTGCCGCCGAGTCAAAATAGCCGTTCCCACTACGGGCTGTCGGCCTCGGGTTCCTCGTCTTCCACTTCCTCTTCGATGGTCTCTTTCATACTGCGGGAGAGGAACGGGCGCAGGAAACCGTAGAGCAGGTAGGCGAGGAAAATCGCCGCCAGCATCCACTGGTAAAACATCACCGTGAGCGCGACGACGAAGACGATGATGAGAAATTTCGGCAGACTGCGCGTGGTGCGCCAGTTGATGTTTTTGAAGCTCGGGTATTTGAAAGAACTGAACATCATCCACGACAGGAACACGAAGAGCGGAGGCAGCACCCATTTCATCATCCAGTGCTCGATGCGGTCATTCGTAAGCCAGGTGACAAAGAGCGTGGTGCTCGCAATGAGACCGGCGGCTGCGGGGATGGGCATTCCTTTGAAATCCTTGCCAGCGCCGGGCACGCCCGAGGCGGCGATGCAGTTGAAACGTGCGAGCCTCAGCGCGCCGCAGATGAGGTAAAGACTGGCGACAAGCCAGCCGAGTTTTTCGTATTCGCGCAGCAGCACGCGAGAAACGAGAAGCGCTGGAGCGACGCCGAAACTGACGATGTCAGCCAGCGAATCAAACTCGCGGCCAAAATCTGAATCCGTTCCACCGAGGCGGGCAAGGCGACCATCGAGCGCGTCGAAAATGCACGCTGCGAGAATGCACCAAATCGCAGTTTTAAAATATGGCTCGCCAGCATCGAGCGCTGCAGTTCCGGCAAGTCCTGCGGTATTCACCACCAATGCGCCCTGGACTATTTTTAGCGACGCGAGGAAGCCGCAGAAGAGATTCCCAGCGGTCATCAAATTGGGGAGGAGATAGATTTTCGGCGAGCCGTCGTCGGGTTTGCTCATGGTGTGTGCGGCTTAAAGGAGAATCTGCGACGGGATGGAGATGTAACCATTCGCCAGCCGCGCAAAGACCGTGGAACCGCCCTCGACTCGGTCCCCGATTTTCACGAGTAGCGTGGTATCGAGCGGGAAAAAAATATCCGTGCGCGAGCCGAAGCGGATCATGCCGAAGCGATGCCCCTTTTCCACCGCCTCCCCGGCCCTGCTCCACGGCACGATACGGCGAGCGATGGCGCCGGTGATTTGCCGCACGACGAGCGTGGCCAGTTCGCCCTTAAACGCCCACGTCAGCGCCTCGTTCTTTTGGTGGCAGTAGGGGTGACGCGCATCGAGATACGTGCCGGGATGGTGCTGCTGGTAAGTGATCCTCCCCGCGATGGGAGCGCGGTTCACGTGGACATCGAAAACATTCAGAAAAATGCTCACGCGGATGCACTCGCGGTGGAGCACCTCTTTCTCTTCCACGATCTCAATGGCGTCCACCACGCCGTCGGCAGCGGCCACCACGATTTGATCCCCAGCCGGAATCGGACGATCCGGATCGCGGAAAAAATTCGCACAGAAAATAAACACGAGCGCCGCAGGCACCGCGAGCCACAGCCAGCCGCACCAGTCCCCGGACAGCCAGCCAAAGAACATCGCCGCAAGAAACGAGGGCACGAGAAAATGTCGGCCTTCGAAGAGAGTCTGAAATCGCATGGCCGCGCATCCTTTCCACCCAGCGCGGGGCGTCAAGCTTGTGGCTGGTGATTGGAGCGACGAGCCTAGTGTGAATTTCAAAAATAATAGCGGACCCATGTATACACTTTTCGATTTGCCAAGGTAGCACCTACACGCTCCCCTCCGCCCGCAATGCCAGCACAGCTTACTAATTTTACTGCGGCTCAATGCTCTCAATTGCGCAACCAGCACGCCGTCTGAAATGCAGTTTTATGAAAAGCCCAATGGACTTTTTTAAGCGATTCATACCTCTACCAGTCAGGCGGATTGGCATGGCTTGGATGAATCGGAGAAACTTTCAACGCAAACTTCAGAAGGCCACGCCTGTTCACGTGTATCAGATGGGAAAAGTTGGTTCCACGTCCATTTATCGTTCCCTTTCTCAGCAGTATCCAGGTGCGGTATTGCACACACATAGCTTCTCTCCAAATCACGAAAATCCAAACACGGGCATTCTCCGTGACTGGGCGCTGGTAAAAAAAAGACCGCTGAAGGTTATCTCGCTGACGCGGGAGCCGATTGGCAGAAACGTCTCAGCTTTTTTTGAAAATTTCGAGCGGGACACTGGGACTCCCTACGCGGCGTCGCGTTTCACCATCGAGGAACTCAAGGCCATCTTTCTTGCCAACTACAAGCACGACATTCCGCTGACATGGTTTGACAGACACATTTTGGAAAATTTCGGGATAGACGTCTATGCCTCGCCCTTCCCGGAAAACGGCATCGCCACTTATTCGCGTGAAAACATCGAACTTCTCGTGATGCGTCTGGATATTCCCGACAACGAGAAGGTCGCTGCTATCAAAAAATTTCTCGGGTTGGAGGAATTCCATCTCCACAACAAAAACATCGGCGGGGAAAAAGACTACTCGGCGACCTACAGGGAATTTTCGAGCAAAGTGAAATTTGCCCCCGACTACATCGAGCAAATGTGCCGCTCGAAGTATTTTAATCATTTCTACAGCAAGGAGGCGATTGAGGCCGCGAGAATGAAGTGGAGCGAGGAGCGATGAGTGTAAATCAGCCGTGACTTTTTCGTGCTTTCCCCGACTTCTACAGGCACAAGCACAGTTTGCTTCTCATTCTGAATGACCGAAACACACTGGACTAAAACTATCCTGCCACGCCGGGGCCTGCTCGACATCCCGTGGCGCGAACTCTGGCAATACCGCGACCTTGTGTGGCTGATGGCGAAGCGCAACCTCACCGCGCAATACAAACAGACCGTGCTCGGCCCCTCGTGGTTCGTCATCCAGCCATTGCTCACGACAGCAGTCTTCAGCTTCCTGTTTGGACGTATCGCAGGCATGGGCACCGACAACATCCCGCACTTCCTTTTCTACATGAGCGGGCTTGTCATGTTTGGCTTCTTCAGCGCGGGCGTGACGAAAACCTCCATCACCTTTACGAGCAATGCGCATCTTTTTGGAAAGGTCTATTTTCCCCGCCTCGCCGCGCCGTTCTCCCAGATGCTCACCAATCTCGCGGGCTTCGGCGTGCAGTTCGCCGTCTTCCTCATCGGCCTCGCGTTTTACTGGGCAAAGATGAAGTGGTTCCCCGACCCGCAACACCCCATCCGCCTCGCCCTCGACTGGCGCATCGTCCTCTTCCCGCTCCTCCTTGCGCAGACGGCGATGCTCGGTCTCGGCGTCGGCTTCATCGTCGCCGGACTCACCACCCGCTACCGCGATTTGCAAATGGCCGTCGGCTTCGGCGTGCAACTCTGGATGTATGCGAGCAGCGTCGTCTTTCCGCTCTCGAAAATCAAAGATCCCGCCTTTGTCACACTGCTGAAACTAAACCCAATGGTGCCCATCATCGA
>JBEIQV010000055.1:0-14336 GCA_040376335.1 Verrucomicrobiia bacterium
CCCTCCTCCGCCTCGTCTCCGCTCTCCTCGCCGAAACTTCCGACGATTGGGAATCCTCTAAAACTTACCTCAATATGCATCCATCCATCCCACCCTCCGCCTGACACTCGCCTCTTTTACAGAAAATTACTTGCTCGGCCACTGCGCCGCCACGAGGAGCCGTGTTGAAATCCTTGGTGCCGTCACCGAGGTAGTAGAATGTGGTTCCGACATTCGCCGTCCAAGCGCCGAGGCACTCAGGCAGGAACTTCAACGGAACGGTGGCAACTACGCCCACAGAGACAAAACCGAATGATTCATCTTCAATGGCTCCGGTCGTTGTATTCAGCGATCCGTAGAAATCGTTGCTGCCAAATCCCGCCTTGATAGGAATTGCGATGGTTGCAGGCCCCGCCGCGAACGTCGGGTTGAGCGCAACTTCGTAGTAATAGCCCTCTTCCGCACCGGTGCCCGCTTTGTTTTGAAGCTCGATGAGCATGGTGACCGATGGATTCAACGCAAACTTACCTCCCCACAACTCGCTATCGTTGTAAGCGAGCGAGAGATTCAGACCGTAGAAGTCGCTGAAGCCGTCGTTTGGGCTGAGGAAAGAGAAGAAGCTCGGGCTAAATGTAAAGTTCTTTGCGAAGGTGATCGAGAGACCAGCGGTGTAGTCGAATTCATACCACTGGCGGGTGGCTGAGGAGCCGCCGCCGACCGCGCCTGAGTCTGTGCGGCGAGAATGAATGGAACTCCATAGGCCCAGATTCAGGCTGATTTTATTCAGGAAACCGTCGCCTTCATAGAGCTTGAAGTAGAGATCCGTGTAGGGCTGCACGATAGCGCCCTGGTTTTCCAGCACGACACCGCGCGAGATGTATTGGCTGACCACTGCGACACCTAAGTCGCCCGTGATGCAGGATTCTTTTACTTTTTCGACTACCGTTTTGCTTTCCGTCGTCCCGGCAAGAAGTGCCGCAGATGGCGTGAGAATGAGTGCGGCTAGCGCACGCAGCGTATTTTTCGTCATGTTTGTTTTGTGTTGGTTTTTTGTATTTGAAAAACCGGTGTTTGACCGGCGGTAGGTCGCCTAGCATCGCCTGTGCCTCGTTCTGTTTAGCGCGCTCCGATTTATTCACGTTCCATCTGGAACCATTATTGTATCAGCATTCCAGCGTGATGAAGATTTATGAAAATACTTTCACCATCCAAATTCTCGCCGCGAAAACACAACCATCGTCTGTAGATAAAACACCACACTGTTTTAAATTATACACCTGCGCGCGTTTCGGCAGCAGACGAAGGGCGCATACCTTCCGGCGATCTACTTTTTCTGCTCCTCGATGGACTGGATGTAACTCTGCAATGCGTCACGGAATTCCTCGGGCCACTCGCCTGCGTTTGCTGCGCCACCGGTTTTGTCCACGAGGCGCGTGTTCGCTTTTTTGCCGCCGCCGGGTCCTTCGGCATTAGTGCCAGCGAGGTTGCTGGCGTTGCGCGAGGCATTGCGGCCCGCCGTGCGTGACTTGCTCATCTGCTGCATCATTTGCTGCATCTGCTTTTGCATTTGAGCCATGCTCTTGCTCTCGGATGGCTTGCCGCCCTTTTTGTCCGGCGGCACGAGGAGTTCGATGATGACTCCCTGCGTCGTCACCGTCTCCTGACCTGTATCCGGCTTTCGCAACGCGCCGCCGGTTTCGCGCATCAACTCCTCCACTTTGTCGAGCAGCGGGCCGACTTCGCCCATGAATTTTCCGAACTTCGGATTCTCGCGCATCTCTTTGATTGCCCCACCGAGCTGGCCCTGCACGCCACCGAGTTTGTCAGCATCGCCAGCGTAGGTCGCGTTCGTGTCCTTCTGCTTTTCCAGATCACCGGTCTGCTCGCGGATGCTGTCCTGCGCCACAGCAGCGCGAACCATTCCGATCATCAATTCCATCATATCGGGGTCCATCTCCTGTTCACCGCCCTTGCCATCACTCTTGCACTCGCTCTGGATCATCTCGGCCCATTTGTTGAGCTGATCGCCCCATGTCTTTGCGCGACCGACGCTCTTCATCGCGAGGTTCGCACGCACGAAACCCGCCAGCTCTCCGAGTTCTCCCACCACGCGCGTCTCCTCCATCTCGCTCACGACTGCCTGATATTTTTCGTTCGGCACGCGGCGCAAAAACCCCGTCATGTCCGTCTGAATTCCGTCCACGTCCTTCACAGCACCGTCCTGCTTCCCTGCCACTCCATCGAATTCTTTCTTCTCTCCTTCCCCGATTTCGTCGGTCTTTAAACCGATGGTTTTCTTGGCGAGTTTTTTAAGACCGTCGGAGATTTGCATCTCGCTGGATGCGGCGTGACGCAGGCGGTTGTAAAAATTTCGCGCAAACAGATTCTCGTTTGCCGTCTGCATCTTCGACGCCGCATCGCGCATCGCCGCTAGCGCGTTTTCCTGATGTTCCTGCGCCTTTTTTAAATCCTGTTCGCGTTGCTGCTGGCTCTGCCCTGCCTTCGCCATCTGCTGCTGTGCGTTCTGCATTTCCGGCTGAGCCTTTTGCTTAAGCGTTTCCGCAATCTTGCTCAACTCGCTGAGCGTGTCGTGCTGGATGTCTTTGTTCCGAAGCGCGTCCTTCATGATGTCGGCGATTTGCTCGTTGAGTTTTTGAAGAGCCTCCTCGTTCGCCTTTTCGCCCGCTTCCACTTTCTTGATGTCCTCGGCAGTGCGCTCGCTGTTCAGTTCCTTTTTGTTGTCGGTGATCGCCTTGCTCTCTTCGAGCGCACGTTCCTCGTCGCGAATGCGATCATCGAGTTGCTTGAGCACTTGATCCATCCGCTCGCGCACGCGCTCGGCATGTTTCTCCGGCGAAAGGACATAGATGGTGAGTTTTTGTGTCTGGCTCGGAGCACGCTCGGGCAGGTAGTCGAGTGCATAGCCGGTCAGCTCGATAATCGTGTCCTGCGCCACACCGAGTTCAGCGGGCGTCCACGTGATCGGCTTGACGATTTCCTTCATCGTCTGCGCACCGGCGATGCGCGGCATTTCGATCGGGCCGGGGGGCTGTTCCTTTTTCGCTGCAGTTTGTGTTTTCCAATCCTCCCACAACTTGCCCACCCAATCTTTGTCGTCGCTCTTCTTCACTTCGGCCTTGGTCTTTTCACCGATGCGACGAGTCGTCCACGCGACCCAGATTTCCTTCAGCCCGTAGTCATCGCCGCCCGCGAGCGTGAACCGCACATTTTCATGCGGCAAAATCGCGATCTCCTGCTCCTGCAAACCCTGCAACTCAATGCGAGGTTCCGCGTCCTTCGTCGTGCCGATGCGAACGGCGTAAGGTTGCACCGGCGTGAGTCCGTAAATGTCCGTCCAGCGCAGCGTGACCTCTTTGTCAAATTCTTCGAGCGGAGTGACTGGCGTGGTGAAAATGTCCCCTTCCGTCTTGGCCGCATGCGTTGTCTCGCCGATGCGCATCTCGCCGCTTCCCACGCTGCGGCTGATTTTCCCCTCGAACGCAACTTTGCTACCCGCGAGGAAATCCGACGCGCTGCCGTGAACCTTCACCCGCGTCTCCGGGTAGCCGAGGTAGTCGGGCAATTGCACGCGCGCCGCGAGTTCCTTCAACTCAGGCCGGTGCAGTGGATGCACGTCGATGTCTTTCAAGTAGTCGCCAAAGCGCAGGCTCAGCGTGCCCACGCGCGTCTGGCCGGGAAATTTGAACAGCGCCTTCCCTTCCAAAACTTCCGCGACGATCTTCGGCTGCTGCGCGATCTGCGCAGTCGCGCTGCCGGGCTTCCACTCCGCATCGGCACGCAAACCGACGACGAGCGGGAACTCCTCGCCATGCGCCACGAACAACTCGCCCGGCAACTGCTCGACGGTCGTGAACGTGTAGCGCTCGATGTCCGCCCACGGCATCGCCCATCGCTGCACCGCGTTCGTCGCCGCGCGCGGCACGAAAACGAAAGGCGCAGCCGTCAGCGCGGTGACGAGGAGTGCGGCAAACGCCCAGCGCCTCGCGGGCTTCGTGGGCACCGCCTGCTCGAAATTGAAACGTCCCGATTCCTCCGCGACCTGACGGACCGCCGCGCGCAGCAGTGCAGGCGAAATATTTTCCGGCAACTCATCCGTCTCCGTCAGCTCGATGACGCCCTGCAAACGATCACCGAGCGTGCGGAATTTCTTTTGCAGTAACTTCGCGAGTTGCGCCGGGCCGCGTCGATTCCACAGCCAATATCTCGCCCACGATTGTGCAAACCACGCTGCGAGCACCGCGCCGCACACCGTGAGCGTCATGCGCGCGGCGATGGGTGTGTTGATAAAACGGTCCGCGACGAACAGTAGGACGTAGGTGATGAGAAGTCCCGCGAGACCGCCCGCAAACGCGGCGATGGTCTCCATTCTCCGCAGCCGCGCTTCGTAAGAGCGGAGCTGCGCCACGAGTGAATCCGGAAGTTGGTTCGTATTCATGGCTGCTGATTTTTGCGTCGGAACGTTAGCTGTCTTTGCGACAAGTGAAACGGTTCTTTTGTCAGAAATTTGTTAGACATGGCCTTAAACCAGCCCTCCGATTTTTCGCCCGACCCAATACAGTGCGAAGAGGCCGAGCAACGCGGCGCACCACCATTTGTCGCACCATAGTCGGAAGCGGATTTCCTCCGGTTTGCGCTCGGGCAGCAGGCTGAGGCTGTTCACCATTTGTGTGAGATCGGCGGGGCCGCCAAACTTGCCGTTCGTGAGCGCAGAAATTTCGCGAAGGATGCCGAGATTTGCGGGTCGTCCCTCTTTTTCCAAAGTGGGCACCGAAACATCGAGAGTCGCCTTCATCCGGCGGCCTGCGCTTTCGCATGCGACTTCTACTTCATATTTTCCGCCCTCGTGCGGAATGAAAACTCCGCTATGAACGCCCCACTCTTCGTTTTCGGCAGCAAGTTCGACGGTCTCGCTCGTGCCGCCCGGTGCTTTCAGTGTGACGCTCACTTTTCCCTGCGTGATTGGTGCGCCGAGTTTATCGAGCACGGTCGCGTTGAGCCGCACTTTATCGCCGCGCCTCGGCTGTTCTGGCGTGTAGAAAAAGCGGATGCCATCGTCCTGCGCGAGGTGGCGCTGATGCGACATCCAGCGCACGACCTGCCCCCAAAAACGATAGTGATAGGTATCCTCCACGCCCTTGCGCCAGCGCCACGCCGAGTCGGTGCCCATGTAGAGCACTTTGCCGTTGCCCGCCGCACGCGTGACGAGTAGCGGGATGCGCCCGCTTTGATTTCGCGCCGCCTCGTGAACCGCGAGCACCTCCGCGCCGGGCCGCGCCTTCACGACCGGCGCATACCAATAAAATCCCGGCAGCCCGCGCCACACGGCCTGATTCGCATTCGACTCGCTCGCGAGCATCGTGAGCCAGTGGTCGCGTCCGCGAAAAGTCAGCTCCAGTCGAGCTTCTGCGCCGCTCGCAAAACTGCTGCCCTTCGCGTAGTCCGTCTCCACCGGGATGAGATCGCCGAGCGCGGAATCAGCGAGTGATTTCTGTCGCCCAAGCGCGCCGGGGAGAAAGACGAGTCCACTCGCCTGCTGCTCGATTAACCCGCGCAACATCGTCGCCTGCTCCGGCGAAAGCATCCCCGATCCAACGCCCACGTCGCCGATGAAAACCACATCGTAGCCCTGCAACTCCTCGCGCTTGTTCGGGAAGCCGTTAAGATAGCCCGCGCCTTCGCCCATGCCGATCTGCGGATGATAGAGCACCGTGTTCACGGACACGCCGGGGTCACGCATCAGCGCATTGCGCAGGTAGCGAAATTCCCAGCGCGGCTGCGAATCCACCACGAGCACCTTCAGCGTTTCCTTGCGCACTGCGAGCGGGAACGTGCGCTCGTTGTTCGCAGGAAAAATCTCCTCCTTCTCCACGGGGATGCTCACTTTGAAATCGCCCGCGCCCTCCGCCTGCGGCGTAAAAACGATCATCTCCTGCGTCTGCGCCATCGGCGGCAGCGTCACGTTTTTCGATCCCGTCGCGCCGCCCGGTCCGCTGATGCTGATGACCGTTTTCACTTCGCGCTGAAGATGGTTTTGCAGCGTCACCACCACGCTGATGCGCTCGTTCACAAGTCCGTAGGTCGGTGCGAGCACGTTCATTAATTCGACATCCGGCAGATACGTCTCGCTGCCCACGCCGACGGCAAAAACCGGCACTTCACGCTGCGCGAGCGCACTCGCGGCGGTGATGGGCGACTTACCGAGATTCCAGTCGCCGTCCGAGAGCAACAGCACCGCGCGCAAGTCCCCGTGCTGCTTCAACGCGCGTTCGAGCGGTTCGTTCAGGTCGCTTCCAATTTCCGTTTCCGAATCGAGCATCTTTGGGTCAACGGGCGGAATGGAGAACGGCTCAACGGTCACGTTGTATCGCTTGCCGAGCGGCTCCCAAAAGTTCGCCTCCACCTGCTGCTTCACCCACTCCGCGCGCGCCGTCGTCTCCTTCTCACCGGTGACGACGTCCTTCGTGTTCATACTGCCCGATCCATCCCAGAGCACCACCACGCGCGGCTGCTCGTTGTGTTTCGCAAACACGACACGCTCGGGCCGCAGCAGCGTCAGCGCGATGAGCACCGCGATGAGCAGACGCAGAGCATGAAGCGCGATCAGTCCGCCATTCCTCCCCTCGCGGCGCAGCGAGCGGAAAAAGAACCACACGCTCGCAATGAGAAACGCGCCCGCCACACCGAGCACCCACGGCGCAGTATTGATCTGCCAGCCTTCGCTCATACGGCGACCTCCTCCCTTTTCTCCACCGGCTTTGCTGCGCGCCCCTTCGGTCTTTGCGGGATGAGCGTCTTGCTCGTGGCCAGCAGCATTTCAAGGCACATAAACGCCATCGTCGCGATCACCATCGCGGGCCAGATTTCGCTTTGGAGACGGTCGGCTTTCAAATCGAGCGCCCCGGCGAGCACGGTCAATTTCACACCACGCAGCAACTCCGGCAGACGCTCGCGCGCAACGGTGTCCGCATTGTCTTCGATGTCCGGGCGGTTGAGCGCGAGGTGGCGGCCTGCGCTTTGATAAAGCCCGGCGTGCCAGCGCGGGTCACGGCGACGATCCGTTTCGACGGAACTCCAAGTCATATCACCAGGCTGCCATTCACCGGCCACGGCCATCGCGGGCGGCGCGAGCCGTGAGCCGCCGAGCACGAGCGCACGCTGCACAAGCGGGAGAATCACGAATCCTTCGCCGAGCGTGCTCCATTCCGTCTCCGGCAACGTCGCGCACGCGAGCAGAGTTCCCGCGCCGATGCGCTGCCCGGTGAGAAACGGCTGTCCGTCCGCGAACGTCGCATAAACATGTGCCGTCTCGCCCGCGATGTGTGCGAGCTGGCGACGCGACACTTCGAGGCGTGCGAGTGGAAGAGCGGTGCCGTTGTCAGTGTTCGAGAGCGGACCATCGCGTTCGTCCCAGTTCGTAACGCGGAAAAGATCCTTTCCTGAATTTTCGATAGCGCCCCACGAAAGTCCGAGCGGGCCGGCGCTGCTCTCAGCACCAGTCGGAAATGCGAGCACCACGCCGCCGCTTTCCACAAAAGCCTGAAGTTGCTTCGCCACCGCATCCTCGGGCGCTGGGCCTTGCCAGACAACGAGAGCGGTTTCCTTCCAGCGAATTCCCGTCGCACCCGTGGGCGCGAGCAATTCCGCCGTGCGATCCGTGCGCGTTTTGTCCGGCGCAGCGGCGTAACGCAGACTCGCGCCGGAGCCGGGCAGCGTAGCGACCACCGCAGCAGCGAGCGGCGTGGGCGCGCGATAGACAAAATATGCCGCGTTATCGCCGGGATGATCGTCTGCGGGCAGTTCCACTTTTCCCCAGCCGCCGCCCTCGGTGAGTTTGGGCACATCAAACTTCAACGTCTGCCGCTGCACAGTCGCATTGAGCACAAGATCCGTCTGCGATTTCGCGCCATCGCGTGTGACAAGCAGCGGGAACGTGCCCGTCGCACCGCCCGTTTTGATTTCGAGTGCAAGCGAGAGTTGCCTTTTGTCCGTCGCTCCGCGTGCGGGACGGAAATCCGCGCCCTTCACCGCGACGCTGAGATTCGTTCCGCCCGATGACGATAGATCGAGCACGCGCATCCGCGTCTCCTGCGGCAGCGCCGTAAAACGCGCCGCGATGTCCTGCCATTCGGCGCTGTCGGGCCGCCAGTTGCTCGCCTGCAAATCACTCGCGAGCCACACCTCCGCGCTGCCCGGTTTGTTTTTTACGAGATAATCCAACGCCGTTCGCAGCATCGCGGGGATGTCCGCCGCGGTGTCCGTCGCCTCGGCCATCTGCATCGCGCCGAGCGATGCCGTGTCGGCGATTTCGAGCGGCTGACGCAGCACGTTTTCGATGAGCACAAACCGGCTTCCCGCGCTCTGCTTCGCCGCCTGTGCGAGCAGGGCGAGGGCGTGCTGGCGCTTACTTTCCTGACTCTCCGGCGCGCGCCCCTCCATCGAGGACGAACGATCCAACACCACAAGCACCACCTCCGGCGCGCCACCCGCCGCCGAACCGAGCCAGCCGCCCACGATGGGCCGCATCATCGCCCACAACAGAAAAAACAAAATCAACGAACGAAATAGCAGCAGCAGATATTGCCGCAGTTTTGCGCGTCGCGTCGCGGCCTTGTTCGCCTTGAGCAGGAAGATCATCGCCGCCCAATGCACCGTGCGATAACGCAGCCGGTTCAGCATGTGGATGACGATGGGCAGCAGCACCGCGAGGAAAATCCACGACGTCCATGGCTGGAGCAGACTCACCGTCCTCCTCCTTTCTTCGATGCGCGGAGGCGCTGGAGCATGAACTGCGTGAGCACTCCCTCGAACGTCTGATCCAGATACGTGAAATGATAGTCCACATGGAACTGCTGGCAGCCGTGTCTCAGCGTCGTGAGATAATCATCCAGCGCCTCGCGGTAGGCCTCGCGCACGATGGCAGGGTCGGTGATCAAGTCGGCCCCGTTTTCCATGTCCACGAAACGCACCGGGCGCGTAAAATCGAAATCCATCTCCTGCCGGTCCAGTAAGTGAAAGAGCGCGACGTCGTGTTTATAAAAACGCAGGTGCTTAATCGCATCGAGCAGCTCCGGCACTTCGCAAAACAGATCGCTCACTACGATCACGAGCGCACGACTGCGGATGCGCTCCGCAAAATCATGCAGCGTCTGCACGATGTTCGATTCACCCGACGGCTTCGCGTCCGCCAGCGTCTGGCAGAGCTGCCGCAAGTGCGACGGCGTGTGCCTCGGCGGCAAATCCATCACCTTCTCCGCAAAACAAGTCAGCCCCACCGCGTCGCCCTGATGCACCAGCAAATGCGCCAGCGTCCCGGCGAGCTTGCGCGCATAATCAAAACGCGTCCCGCCGTCGGGCTGCGACGTATATTTCATCGAGCCGCTCGTATCCACCACGAGGTAACAGCGCAGATTCGTATCCGCCTCGAATTCGCGGATGAAAAATTTGTCCGTCCGAGCAAACACGCGCCAGTCGAGAAACTTGATGTCATCCCCCGGTGCATATTTCCGATACTCCGCAAACTCCACGCTCGCCCCGCGCGTCGCCGAGCGATGCAGCCCCGTCACCGATCCCAGCATCGGATTGCGCACATTCAAAATCAGCCGCGAAAGCCGCGCAATGACGCCTTGGTCGAGGAAGTCGAGATTGTGCGAATCAGCGGACATGGGAAAAAGCGCGCAGCATCACAGTTATGATTAGGTGTCCGTCGTGACGGCATCCCACGGCTGATCCTGATACCCGATCAGCCAATTCAAAGCGTAATGACGTTCATACACGATTCCAGAATCCAGTCCCGCTGGTGATTCTTTCCCCTCGAGCCGTGCTTGAGTGGTGGCCCAGTGATAACGGTAAATCAAATCTGCCTCATCAAGAATTTCTCCCGGTGTCCGAAGATTCGCCTTCGCTTCAAAGTCCGCTGGATCGTTATTCGAGAATAGTTCTTCGATCACTTCAACGTCGCATTGCGCATCTGGAAATGAGAGTTCGTGGATGAATCCCAACGACCAGAGAATAACGCTAAGCGACTCATAGCGCCAACTGAACCGTGTTCTCTGTTCACCTAGAATTTCATCCTGATTACTCACGAAAGCACCGCGTCTTGGTTCGATGAATTCGAGTTCTTTCGGTGAGAGCCACGAACGTGCACCCAAGTCTTCAATCAGTTCGTTCAGCGGCCCTTCTTCCATCTCGAAAGCTTTGGCCAAAACGATGTATAATGCCCACGCACGCTGAACGACTTCTACCTTAGTCCGCAAACAACACTCGGCTTCCGATTCGATGCACGGCAGACTGACGTGACATGGCACCGAGTGTGCGACGGCTTTTACCAGCGATCGCTCTTTGCGTTGTTGGGCCTCAGCCATCATATCACGCGTTGTTTTTTCTACGGTGCGCAGCAGCCCTGAAGATTTGGACTATTTCCAAATACATTTTGATAGGGGTGTCGGATATTGATTCTCGCCGCGCATTTTACGCCTCCGTCTCCTTGATCACTCGCTTGATGACCTCCGCGCTGTCTATGCCTTCGCTCTCGGCGTGGAAATTGACGAGGATGCGGTGGGCGAGCACGGGCTCGGCGACTGCGAGCACGTCTTCCATTCTTGTGAGGTAGCTCCCTTGCAGGACGGCGCGCGCTTTTGCCCCGAGGATGAGATATTGCACGGCACGCGGGCCGGGGCCCCACATGACATATTTTTTCACCCAGTCCGGTGCCTCGACTTCGCGCGGGCGGCATTTGCGGACGAGCTTCACCACGTATTCATAGACGTGCTCGGGCACGGGGACGCGGCGGACGATGTCCTGAAAGCCGAGGATTTCGTGGCCTTCGATGATTTTGTTGAGCGGCGGCGGCGCTGCGCCGGTGGTGGCTTTTGCGATGAGCAATTCCTCCGCAGCGCTGGGGTAGCCGACGTTGATGAGGAACATGAAGCGGTCGAGTTGCGCCTCGGGGAGCGGGTATGTGCCCTCCTGCTCGATGGGGTTTTGCGTCGCGAGGACGAAGAACGGTTTATCGAGCGCGAAGCTGTGTTTGCCGGAGTTCACGCGCTGCTCCTGCATGGCCTGCAAAAGCGCGGCCTGCGTCTTCGGCGGCGTGCGGTTGATTTCGTCGGCGAGCACGATGTTGGCAAAGATGGGGCCTTTTACGAACTCGAACGCGCGTCGCCCGGCCTGTTCGGTCTCCTGCAAAATCTCGGTGCCCGTGATGTCGCTCGGCATGAGGTCCGGCGTGAACTGGATGCGGCTGAACGAAAGATGCATCACCTCTGCAAGCGAGTGAATGAGCAGCGTCTTCGCAAGCCCCGGCACGCCCATGAGCAGCGCGTGGCCGCGTGCAAAAACACACGTGAGCAGTTTCTCGACGACGTGGTCCTGACCGATGATGACTTTGCCGATTTCGGCGCGGACTTTTCCGTAGATGTCGCGCAGGCGGTCAATGGCTGCCACGTCGGCTTCCTGGGTGGTATTTGCTGTTTGCATAATTGGGGTCGTGTTTAGTGCCCGCACGCTATCCCTGTCGGCGGCGGAAATGACAACGCGAAAGACAGCCACGAATGGCGTAATGTTCACCACAATTCGCGGTTATTTCTGAAAACTCGGGCGGCAGGTGAATTGAATGATGGAAGTTCGCCGCCGGATATTGGATGCTCCGCACGTGCGCTTTTCCATCGTCACGCCCAGCTTTCGACAGCCTGAATGGCTGCGGCTTTGCGTGCGTTCGGTGGAGGATCAGGGCGTCGAGAATGAACAAATTATTCAGGATGCAGGCAGCGGCCCCGAGGTCGGTGAATGGGTGCGCGCTGAAACGCGTGCGAAGTTTTTTGAGGAAAAGGATGACGGGATCTACGACGCGCTTAATCGCGGCTTTGCGAGAGCGAGCGGCGAAATTTTTGCATGGCTGAATTGCGACGAGCAATATCTGCCCGGCACGCTCGCTGCGGTGGATGGGTATTTTGCGGAGCATCCTGATGTGGACGTCCTGCTCGCGGACAATCTCGTCGTGGACGGTGAGGGCCGCTACCTCGCGCACCGCTTTTCGCTGCGGCCCGTCGAATCGCAGTGCTGGCTGCGTTTTCCCGTGGCGAGCTGTTCGCTGTTTTTCCGACGGCGTGTGTGGAAAAACTTCGACACGCAGTGGAAGTCGGCGGGTGACTGGTGGTGGTTCATGGCGATGCAGCGCGCAGGCGCCCGAGTGGAAGTGATGCGGCGTTTTGTGTCGGCGTTTGCCGAGACGGGGGAAAATCTCGGCCTCTCTCCTCTCACAACACGCGAGCAAGCTGTCATCTCCGCAGCGCGCCCAGCGTGGGTGAAGCTGTGCGCCCCGCTGCTGCTCGCAGCGCATCGTGCTCGTATGTGGGCCAGCGGAGCGTTCCGCGTGCAGCCATTCGACTACCGGATTTTCACGCGGGGCGGCGCGAAGAGGAAAACGTTCCGCGCGGAAAAACCGACTGCGCGATGGCGGCGGAGCTAGCGAGAGAAACCAGCGAGCCATTCGCGGAAATAGCCGCCGCCCTTTGCACCAGCAGGTAATCCACACACAGCACCGAGCCACGCTGCCCGCAGCACATCGCCGAGCGCGCTTGGGCCAAAGCGGCGGAGATGGCGCAGCGCGTTGCCGGGCCAGTGGCGCGCGAGGCAGCGTCCATGTTTCGTGCGTGCGGCGAGCATTGCACAATTTTGCAGCATCGCGGCGTGTTTCATCCGTTCGGGAAAATCATCCACAACTCTGCCGCCGCCGGGCGGAAGATGCGCAACACGTGCGGCGGGGACAAAGAGCCCTTTTGCCGCAGCGGTGACGCGGAGAGAGAAATCGAGGTCTTCGCCGCGCATCCAAAAATCCACACGGTGCAATCCGGCACACAGCATGGCTTCGCGATCCACCAAAAGTGCAACACCAGTTGCCCATGTGAACGGCACGGGTGAAGGGCCGCATTTTTCCAAATACTCGCCGGGTGTTGCGACGCGGCGGAGCACATCGAACTTCGCCCGCTCACTAAGACCCGGAAACCAATTCAAGCGCCCGTCCGCATCCGCAGCAATCGGACAGGCCGCGCCTGCGCTGTTCGCACGCATCGCATCGAGCATCGTGCCGAGCGTGGCTGGTTCGACGACCGCATCATCGTCTAGCACCCACACATGCGTCAGTGTCGGAAATTCCCGCAGCGCCGTCTCCTCAGCGAGATGCAACCCGCCGCCACATCCCAAATTTTCACCCGGCGCGAGATAGCGGTGAGGCAGCGAGCAGCGTTCGACATTTTCCCGCGTGGCGGCATCGCCCGCGTTGTCCACGACGACGACGCCATACAGAGCGACCGTGCTTTTTTCGAGCGAAGCGAGTAGCCGCGAAAGCTCCGCCGGCCTGCGATGCGTGGCGATGACGGCGACCGTGCTCATGGCTGTTTGGCGTTTTGACGGAGCAATCGTGACGTAAGCACGCTGCGCTCGATTTGAACGCGCAGGTGTTCGTAAATTTCCGGCCACACGGCGTCTGGCAGCAATTTCGTCATGCAATACGGCTCTTGGAAAAGACAGTAGTCGAAGCACGGGCGCCACGGGCAGATGTCGCGGATGACGAGGTGATGTATGTCGCCCCACGGACGAAACCAATCCGGATCGGTCGGCCCGAAAACAACGACTGACGGACGCCCACAACACGCCGCAAGATGGCCGGGGCCAGAGTCGTTGCAGACGAGAAACTCCACGCGACCCAGCACATCCACGAGTTCGTTCACGCCGAGTGACGGCAACACTTGATCGCACAGCGACGCGAGGCCGAGACCGTAGCCATCGAGATCCGGAATGAGCGCGAGATGAAAGTCGAAAACCTCGCGCATTTTGCGGACTATTTTTTCAAAATGCGCCTCGGGCCAACGGCGCACCGGAATACGCGCGCCGGGGTGCAGCACGACGAGCGGTTTCGTCACATTCGCAAAAAGTGCATCCACTTTCGCCGAGCGATACTTTGCGTGATCGAGACGCGGGTTATTGTCCATTTTGGCGAAGCCGAGCGCGTGACCGAGGTCGCACCAGTCCTCGACTTTGTGCTGCTTGGGGCGTGTGCGTTGCACGGAGCGGTTGAGAAAATACGTGCTGGTCTTCCACGGAAAACCGTAGCGCTGGCTGGCGCGGGTAAGCCACATCACCAGATGGTCGCGCGGGTCGTTGCGCACGGATACAGCGGCATCGAATCTTTCGCGTCGAAGGCGCGAAATCAGTCCCAGCAAAAGAGGCCAGCGCCACGCCCACAGACGATATTTTCCGCGATAGGCCGTCCATGGCGCATCGTAGGCGATAAAGCGGATCTGCGGAAAAGTGCTCGCGAGCAGCGGCTGCGCATGGGC
>JBEIQV010000311.1:0-3742 GCA_040376335.1 Verrucomicrobiia bacterium
CCTGCTCGATGCGCCGCGTGCGAACGTGACGATGACCGGGATGAACGTGAACCAGTTCGGCGTCATCGCCAGCTCAACATCGGTTTCGTTGAATGGACGCATTGACCTTCGCGCGAACTACAACGCCATCAGCAATACTGCCTACGATCCGATCAAGCAGCCAAACCTCGCGCCGTTCCTTTTTAAAAACGCAGGCACTGTGACTTTCGGGGCGGACAGCGTATCGCAAATTTTACCCGAGACGGATCCCACGCAGCTCGTCGTAGGCACGCAACTCGCCTTGCGCTCGCAGGTCGTTGTGCAGGGCCGTGCGGTGCATCTTGAAAAGGACTCGCTGCTTTATGCACCGAACGCGGTCGTGGAGGTGAACGCTGGCAAGTGGAACTTCACAACCGCTGGTGGAAGGCCGGCGAGTCAGTTTATTTCGTCCGGCGGGCAAATATATCTGGATGAGGGCGCGAGGATCAGCGTCGCAGGATCCACCGGAGTCGAGGTTCCCGTCACACAGAACATTCTCGAAATAAAAGTCCTTGGATCTGAAACCGCCGATTCTCCGCTGCAACGCGAAGGTCTGCTGCGTGGAAGCACATTGATGCTCGATTTGCGCAATCACGGTCCTTGGGATCCGACGCTGAACGGCGGGCTCGGTGGTTATACGTGGGTCGGCACACCGCTGGCGGATGCGCGCGGCTATGTCGGAATCATCCAGCGCACGGCTGGCGAACTCACCGTGGATGGCGGCAGTGTGAAACTGAGCGCTGGCGGTTCGCTCGTGATGCAGCGTGGTTCGACGGTGGATGTGTCCGGCGGTTTCACCAGCTTCACCGGCGCGATGGTCGAGACTTCCCGTGTGATTATTGACGGGCGTGTCGTGGACGTTTCGCAGGCGACTCCGGACCGTGTTTACCAAGGCATTTACACTGCCGACTACACGGTCAATCACCCGAAATACGCAGTATCCAATACTTTCAGGCACGCGCTGCCGCTGACAGCAGTGCGCTTTGAGCAGGGCTACACCGAGGGAGCCAAAGGCGGCACGATCACCATTTCAGCACCATCTGTGGCGTTGGATGGAAACCTGGTCGGCAACACGGTCATCGGCGAGAGACAGCGCAACGAGCCACCGACATACAGCGCACTCTCCATTGCCTTTCAGGCGCAGGATACGTCCATCACCACGCTGCCATTTTTCTCACCGACACCGCCGAGCGTTGTTTTCCAGAAGGACGCGAGCCTCACACCGGTTCAGGCGTTTTCGTTGAACAGCGAGGTTGAACCTCTCGCGCTGAAACCGGAGCGTGTAGGCAAAGTGGTGCTTTCACCCGACCTCGTCGGTGCGAACGGATTTGGAACGCTCGTCATAGACAACAGCGAGGGCGACATTTCCGTTCCCGCTGGCGTGACGATCAACGCCCCGGCGAAAGGTTCGATCACATTGAAGGCGTCGAACCTCGAAATTCAGGGAGGTATTTCCGCACCCGGCGGCAGTCTGAATTTTTCGACTTATCAGGTGTCGACATTTGCGCTGGCGAAAATAAATTCTCTTCCAAGCGGAGAAGCTCAGACGCCCGCGCCAGATCCTGCGCGAGGGCATTTCAGCCTCGGCGCGATGGCTTCGCTGAGCACTGCGGGTTTGATTGTAGATGATCGGATAACATCGCCAACGGCGCTGACTCTCCCGCTGGTGGTGGACGGCGGCAGCATCACAGTGACCGGTTATAGCGCTGATTTTGCTGAGGGAAGTTTGGTGGATGTCAGCGGTGGCGTTTCCTTTAGCCCGACAAACAAACGCACATTCGGCAATGGCGGCAGCATTGTCATCAAGGCGGGGCAGGATACGAACATCCTGTCATTGCTCGGTGGTAAATTGAAGCTCGGCGCGACGCTGGAAGGTTTCTCCGGCGCAAAAGGCGGATCGCTTTCGATCCTCGCACCGATGATTCAGATCGGCGGCACGACCGAAAATCCGAGCACGTTGCTTTTATCGCCGGAGTTTTTCAGCCAGGGCGGTTTCGGCAGCTTCGCACTCAGCGGACTCGGAGCACCAACGAGCAATCCAGACCGATATCTGCCCGGCATTTTAATCGCGCCCGGAACCCAAATCTCACCCGAGGCGCAAAACTATATCGCAGTGCCTCACGCACCCGATGACGGTGGAATTCAGCTTGTGCCGATGGTGTTGCCGACCGCGCTGCGCACACCAGTTAACCTTTCGTTCACTGCTGTGGGTGTGCGGGATCTTTTCAAATCCAGCCCTGCGGACCTCGTCGTTCGCGGCGACTTTGTGATGGGTAAAGGTGCGTCCATTCACACGGATCCGAAAGCCAGTGTGACCATCGCTGGCGAGACTGCGGCGGTGCTCGGCACGATCATCGCGCCCGGCGGAGCGATTTCCATCACGGGCGGCAGAACTTTTGTTGCCCTCACGCCGCCGACGATTGCGTTGCCTACGGTGAATATCGGACCGAACAGCTTCCTTTCTACTGCGGGCACTACGCTCTTTACGCCGAACAACTACGGCGCTCGCACAGGCTCCGTGCTGCCCGGCGGAAGCATCACCGTCAGCGGAAATATCGTCGCCGAACGCGGGGCTGTGCTCGATGTATCCGGCGCGAGTGATTTATTGGAACTTTCACCTTTGTTCGCGCCGCGCACGAACTTGAGGAGCGATTCGCCGCTGGTTCCCGTGAATAGCGGAGTCAACGCCCCGCTTTTCGCCACGAGCTACGTGCCGATGCGAATTGATAGCGACGCAGGCACCATCACACTACGCGGAACGCAGGAGCTTTTCACGGATGCGACACTTCGCGGCGCAGCTGGCGGTCCGACGGCGCTTGGTGGAAATCTCGTGCTTTCGTCAGGTCGCTTCACGCTGCCCGGCGCGAGCACATCGGTCTCGCCGCTGGAAGTGACGCTGCAAGTAAAGCAGAGCGGCGCGACCATACCGAAGAGCTTCTACGGTGCCGGGCAGACTGCCATCGGCCATGCGGTGCTCGACAAGCTGGGCGCTCCGATCGCTGGCACAGGCTACTTCGCGGTGGATCGTTTTGCTTCCGGTGGATTTGATTCACTCTCGCTCCGGGGCACTGTGAAGTTCACAGGCCCGGTCACGATTGATGCCATGCGCACGCTCTCGGTGGCGGATGGTGGGGTGATTTTTGGCGACAGCGCTGTGAAACTCAGCGCGCCCTATGTTGCACTAGGCACGCCTTTCGTCGCGCCCGCGCTTCCGCAGGATCGGCAAACCCCGTTCCTGTTCGACGGACAGCCATTCTATTTGGACCCAACATTTGGAAACGGAAGCCTCACGGTCCGGGCGAACCTGATTGATATCGGCAGCCTTTCGCTTCAAGGCATCGGTAAAGCGAAATTCATTGCGGATGGCGGGGACATCCGTGGCGATGGAGCGCTCAGCGTCGCTGGCGATATCGTGATGCGCGCTGCGCAAGTTTACACGCCGACCGCCGTGAGTTTCACGATTGCAGCGTCGGATTACAAAATCGGGGAAACAACGCACACCGGATCTGTCACCTTCATCGGCTCAGGCAGTCGCCAGCTACCGCTTTCCGCAGGTGGCACCCTGAATATCTACGCCTCGAACATTAAACAGGACGGCGTCCTCCGCGCACCCATCGGCCAGATCAACCTCGGCTGGGACGGCAGCGGCACAGCGCCGCTGGATCCCGCAAGCGGAAAAGCTGTGGCAGCGACGCAGCAACTCACGCTCACTTCGCGGAGCGTC
>JBEIQV010000145.1:0-8180 GCA_040376335.1 Verrucomicrobiia bacterium
CCGGAGCCGATCCCGAACGATGCGAGAATTGCCGCCACTACCAACGAACGAGTAAGTCGAAGTATCATGTGAGTATTGGAGCGCCTCGCTGAATCCTCGTCAATAGGATGGATAACAGCGAGCCCTTCGCTCGCGGGGCGGCTCTGAGGGGGAGCGGTGCGCAATTTATTGAAACGCGAACAAGAGTTCGCTCGGGAACTTACCTCGAATCGTGTCGAACGTAAAGCGACTGCAACTCCAATATCCGATTTTCAGACCATGAATAACTCGAAGGCTGTCTCAAAAAAACTCCCCATCAAACAACGCGACGAGTTACTGACGGCACTGAAAGAACGGTTTGAGAAAAATATGAACCGCCACAAAGGGCTGGATTGGGCGAAGGTGCAGGCGCGTTTGGAGGCCAATGCGGAAAAACAATGGTCGCTCGCGGAAATGGAGCGCACGGGCGGCGAGCCGGATGTGGTGGGGGGATGCATAGGGAACGTCGTTGGTTTTCACGGAGCGCGGCTCCATTACCACCTGTTTGCTCAGCCTTTCACTCAGTGCTGGCTCGATTTCTTTGCTTGGTGGGGCGGGGTGTTTTTCGTGATTTTGGGACGGTTCCTTGAGCAAGAGGGAAGATTGACCTTGACCAGAAGGGGCATGCCCGCCAGTTTCCACGCCTCTTTTCACCAAATTATACCTATATGAGCCGAGTCTGTGACATCACTGGAGTTAAAGCGCTGCGTGGCAGCAAAATTCACCGCCGTGGTCTGGCCAAGAAGAAGGGCGGTATCGGTCAGCACGTGACCGCGATTACACCGCGCTATTTCAGGCCGAATCTCAAAACGAAGCGCATCTGGGTGCCCGAAATGAAGAAATTTGTGACCGTGAAGCTGTCCATGCGGGCGCTCAAGACCATCAATAAGAATGGTGCTTATGCCACGCTGAAAAAGGCTGGCATTGTCGCGTAAGGGCTGGTTACTCTCCCACGTCACTCAACCAAACTACTACCACACAAAACTTATGGCATTCTCTGTCGTCTCCAACAAATCCAAAAAAACCTATTTCCTTCACGCCCGCTTGCAGAAGCTCAAGGGCGGTCAGGAAGTGACGCTCTATTACTTCGCCGGCGAAGCAAAAGCAGGCGCGATTGACGCGATTCCTGCCGGGATGGAAGTGATGGAAAACGAGCGCACCGGTCTTCCGATGCTTCGCAAGATCAAGAAGTAGGCATTTACTAATTTCTGAATACTGGCGGCCTGGAGTATGTCTCCGAGCCGCCAGTTTCATTTTCCAAAGCACACACTGATGAGCCAGAAACGCATTCCCGTCACCATTCTCACCGGTTTCCTCGGAGCCGGAAAGACGACCCTTCTCAACTACATCCTTAAGCAGCAGCACGGTTACAAATTCGCGGTGATCGTGAATGAAATGGGGAAGATCGGAGTGGATGGCGCGCTGGTGGAGAAGACGGAGGACGACATTCTCGAACTGAACAACGGCTGCGTCTGCTGCTCGGTGCGCAAGGATTTGGTCGCCGGGGTGCAGAAGCTGATCAAGCGCGGCGGGTTTGATTATTTGCTCATCGAGACGACCGGTGCGGCGGACCCGCAGCCAGTGGCGCAGACTTTTCTAAACATCCCGCAACTCCAGCAGCATGTGATGCTGGATTCGATCATTACCGTTGTGGATGCGGAGCAGATCGAGAAGCAGATGAAGGCGCAGGAAACCGCGCGCGAGCAGATCGTGATGGCGGATTTCATTTTGCTGAACAAGACCGACCTCGTGGATGAGGCGCAGCTTGTAAAAGTGGAGGGCATTATCCGAGAACTGAACCCGCACGGCACCATCGTGCGCACGAACCAGTCGCAGGCGAACCTCAAGGAGCTGCTGGATATGAACGCCTTCGATCTCGATAAGAAGCTCGCGGTGGACCCGGAGTTTCTGAACGAGATGCGCAACCGGCATCACCACGACATCAATTCGTTTTCGTTCGCTTACGAGAAGCCGTTCGTGATCGAGAAACTGGAATTTTTCATCCAGACGATTTCCGAGAAGGAGCAGATTTACCGCAGCAAGGGATTCCTCAACATCGCTGGCAATCCGCGCCGCGCGATTTTCCACGGAGTGAACAACCGTTTCACGCTGCTGTGGGATCGGCTTTGGGAAAAAGACGAGAAGCGCCAGAGCCAGCTCGTCTTCATCGGCAAGAATCTCGACGAGGCAAAAATCCGCCGCGAGTTGGACGGCTGCCTCGCGTAGAGTGGGGGTTAGTTCAATTCGTTCTCGCTGCCGGGCAGCATCTCGTGCCAGCGACGGATGATGTCGTCGGCCCTGCTCGCGATTCCATCGAAAGCGTTCTTGCGCGAGCCGGTCTGCACGACGATTTGCTGACCGTCGTCCAGGTTGAGAAAGGTGATGCTTTCCTTTACCTGACTGCCGGCGATTTGGTAGCTGAAGACAAAGCGGTAGGTGCGCCATTTGTTAATGGGCAGGACGTTTGCGGCCTGAGCATCCAAGGTGGCTTCTACTGCCAGTCGAGGTAGGAGTGCTTGCGCGGCTTTCAGGTATTCCGGCAGCGATGCTTCGTCGAAGGGAAGCACTTTGGGTAGGGGGGTATTGCGCAGGAGCATGGTTGCCTGCGGGACGTTGGTAAAGCGGAACAGCGCGCCACCGTCCGCCTCGGAGAGCTGGGTTTCCGAGTCGAGGGTGACGGCGTATTTTTTGTCTCCATCTGCGAAATAGGCGCGGCCAATGATGCCGCCTGCTTTAAAATAGTGCGGCCTGAGATCCAGTTGGGCATTTGCGGAAATCGCGTGGGCGAGGAGGATGACGCAGGAAAGTAGCGGGCGCATGGATTCAGCTTAGAGTTTCGTGTAGCCGCCGCGGATGATGGCAACGGCATCTAGACTGCCGGGAGGTGGCGTGGTGCTAAACATGGTATCGAAATTCCAGCGGCGGTTTGGGGCGCTGTAAATGTTGCCGGTGTCCCATTTGCCGGTGAATGTTTTGCTCTGGAAAAGCTGCACCATCGAGCCGTAGTAGGTGCAGGATTTTCCGCTCCATGCCTCTAGGAAGCGCGGAAAATTATTGGCTCCTCCAGAGTAGCCATAGGCTGCCTTCGAGCCGCTACCATCGGGATCCCAACCGGAGGGAATATTCCCCGTCATGATGCCTAAGTTGTAGGTCGTGTTACTTGCCGGGCGGCTGCTTACGGAGCTTGAAGCGTTGGCGTCATTCCAACTGTTCGACAAAAACATCACGGCATCTGCGAGGACTGCGGCTGGTTTGCGCGTGTAGCCGGAAACCACCGGACTGTCGGTGTTGTTCGGGTTGCCAGTGGCATTGGCAGGGACGTTGGTCGGTGTGGTCGTGGTTCCAGTGTTGTAGTCCCCCTTGATATAGACGGGGTTCTGACTTGCGACGGTCAGGCCACTATTGGGGAGAACGCCGCCATTTTCCAACCGTATGGTTTTAGGCTCGGGGTCGCTGCCAGATGTCGGGGTGATGTCGTGGATGTAAATCAGACCGTTAAAACCTGAGGTTACAGCGTTTAGTTCCGTGGTGATTTTTGAGACATTGATTTTGGCAACATCCACATTTTTTCCTTCCCGTTGATCGTAGTGGGTGACCTTTCCCGTGAAGGCGGTTTTCAAATTATTGATGGTGGTGGAGCTCATGACAGTTCCGTTTTTGGTGGTGATGGTCACAGTGGCTCCGTTGATTTCAAAAACAATTCCTGCTTTGTTATAGGCACGGCGTTTTGATAATTCGGGCGGATCCGTGAAGCTGAGGTTGGGCGGCTCGATGAGTTCACGCATCGAATCGTTATTGGTATTGGTGTCCGTGGTGTTGAGAACCAATGTCGGTGACTTCCCCAGTGGCTCGTATCGCTCCACATTGGAGACCTGCTGGGATTCACCGCCTGCTGCAAAAGTGGGATCCTCCATGTTGGCTGTAGCAGTCGCCGCGCTGAATCCCGCCCAAGCTGCACCGCCAACGGGAACCTCGGTGTTGGAATATCCGGGTGTCGTTGAGTTGCCGCCTGCGTAGGAAAGATTGCCGTTGAACTGAAGTTCGATGCCCGATTTGTCACCCTGGCCACTTACGAGGAGACGGGAATTGGTATGCACTAGGCCACCCACGATCATCGGGGCGGGGCGGTAAATCTCGAGATCGTTCTCATAGAAATACATGGATTGGAAGAGCGGCACCTCGATGTATTGGAAAAGACGCTTTGCCCCCGCCGGAGCGGGACGATTGCTCGTTGGGCCATTGGTGGATTGCAGACGCACGCTGGCGATGTAGCTGTGCGTTCGCCCCCGCCAGCCAGGATAGCTCGAAAGCTGGGTGGTGCTGGGGACGGGGGTGCTTACCGGCGAGCCGTAGGCATCCACAGGGTCAATTCGGATGGCAGTCGCATAACTAAAACCCGATACAGTAGGCCCTGTGGGAACGAGCACTGCGCTGTCCGAAGTGGCGTTGAGAGGGTAGTCTTTTTGGGAGATCGCCTTTTTCCAAGTGCCGTAGGCGTATTCCAGCACGCCATCCGCCGCACGTTCGGCTGCGGCAAAATTGGACGCACGCGAACTCAACCGTGTGGCATTGGTGGAGCGTCTTATCGCGAGGCCAACCATGCTTGATATGATGGTGACGATGGCAAGTGTCATCAACATCGCGTGAGCAGCCTGATTTTGCGCATTAAGCCTGCGCAGGGACAGAGAGGCAGGATTGGTTTTCATAGGATGTGTGGGATTAGTTGATTTTTGGACGGAGGCGGGATGAAAGGGAGACGTTCATGCGGAAGTAGCTGTTAAAGGAATTCGCCTGATTTTTACTCAGCCATGTATCGTAGTCCCGTGCCTGCATTCGCAGGTTGGCCTGCAAGATTTTATCCCCGCTCGTGCTCAGCACGCTGAAAGGCGTGAGGTCGCCAGCGGCTGTGCTGAGTTGATCCGAGAGGACGATATACTTTGTCGTGTCACTCAAAGTTGGCATCGGCTCAAATGCTGGGTAAAAGCGGAGTTCCGTGCGTCCGTTGTTGCTTGCCGTGATGAAAGCCTCCTGTCGCACGAGGCGCGCCCACTGTGGCTGATTGGCCCCCCATGAAAACGACTGTCCAAGCGGTGCCGCGAAGGTGAGGCTGATCCGCTGAGTGCTGCCGGATGCAGTATCTGCCGTCACCCCAGTGATGAGCCCCCTCATGCTTACCCCTGATGGTGTATCAATGATCAGTGCATCTTTCACTCGCGGGATAGGTGGCGCACCGGTCGCCGTGACTGAGCGATAGACGACTAGCGTGGTGTCGGTGCTAGTAATCGAGCCGGCGGTGAGCACGGGGGCAACCACGTAGGGTTCGCCGATGGTGCAGTCGTAGCGAATTCCGGCAGCGGAGCCGCTGGCAACGACATTGCCAGTTGCATCAAGCAACGTGGGCACGTTACGGGAAGTTTGGATTTGGCGTGAAAGTCGATCCAATGCCCCGCGCAATGCATCATGGGAGCGGTTGATTGAAACATTTTTGGCGGAAAGGACCGTCCCAGTCCGCAGTGCGCTATAGGCCACGGCACCTATAATGACGGTCAGCGACGCGTAGATGATCAACTCTACAAGTGTAAAGGCTGCCTTTGAACGATGGCTTGGCGTTTTCATGGTCGCTGTTAGAAATCGTCAATGGCCCGAAGCGTGGTCATCGAAGTGGTGTAGTTGCGCCCGCGCATGGCGAAAGTGAGGCTGAAGGTGATGCGACGAATCGGGGCCGATTGCGGATTGGCTTCCATCAATACGGTGCGGGTAAGTGTTCCCTTGATCAGCTTGTTTGTGCCGGCACTGTCTTGAACGACGATGTCCACAAGGTTGTCTCCATCTCCCTCGTCGTCATACACAACCCCGCCTGCCGCCGTCGTCGCGAGGATGGCCGGTGTGGTCACAGAATCGTATGTCACATTCAACGCATTCTCGATATTACGCTCAACCACCGCACGTGCGGCGGTAAGAGCGCGATAAATGGCTGCCTGACGGTTCGATTGAAGCATCCCTACGATGGAGGCGGCGAGCACGAGAGCAAGGATTCCCATGGATATGATTTGCTCGGTGAGGCCAAAAGCCCCACGGCGCTTCGATGCGGTAAAAACAAGCCGTCCGGCAGTCTGCTGGCTGGAGATGTTGAATGGTTTGCTCACAAAAAATCTGGCTGTTCGATAATTATCATAGCAATCCACGGGCCAGAGACTGCGCCATATTGGCGGGTTAAACTTTGATTTTTCCGTGCATAGACAGACGGCAAATTTCAATCGTGCCAGAGCAAGCTGATTCGCATAAGAGCCTGTGATCTATGTTCGTAATTATCCGCCTTCTCTCGATCATCATATTTTTAGCCGCGCCACTTTACGCCGAGGACGCCGCAAAGAAGCCATCCTCTTCAAAAAAAGCCGATGAAGAGAGCGGGGCGGCGGATGAGGGGAAATCGGCCAAGGAGGACAAAGACAAAAAACCTGAGGTGAAGGCCAAGGAAACCAAGGGCAGCGTGAAGATTGCCGGTGCCGATGTCAGCTATGTCGCCAAGACAGGGACGCTCCCGCTCTTGAAGGACGACGGCACGCCGCGCGCGGATGTATTTTACGTCTATTACGCCGCGACTGATGGGGATGGGAAACCGCTCGCTGCCAAAAATACCACGCGCCCAATCATGTTTTGCTTCAACGGTGGCCCTGGCAGCAGCGCGGTGTGGCTGCATTTCGGCGGATTGGGGCCGAAAAAAATCGCTCTCCCGCCGGATGGAAAAACCTTTGAGCCGCTCGGCCAGATTGCGGACAATCCTCTCTCCATTCTCGATGTGACCGACCTCGTTTTTCTGGACCCCGTCGGCACCGGCGCATCGCGTCCGGCGAAGGGGGAGAAGGGTGAGCAGTTTTGGGGTGTGGATGAGGACATTGAGGCGTGCGGCGATTTCATCCGCCTACTCACCACGCGCGAAGGTCGCTGGATGTCGCCGAAATTTCTCTGCGGCGAAAGTTACGGCGGACTCCGTGGCGCGGGCCTCTGCGACCATTTGCAGGAAAAGCACGGCATGATGATCGCCGGCTTTGTCTGTGTCAGCGGTGTGTTGAATTTCGGAACACTCGCTCCCGACCTCGCGAACGACCTCCCGTATCTCACATTCTTTTCCACGCTCACCGCGACTGCGCACTACCACGGAAAAATTTCCGGGGACTTGGACAAAATGCTCTCGGAATCCCGAGCCTTTGCATTCGGCGAATACGCCGCCGCTTTGCTGAAAGGACGCACGATTTCCGACGACGAGCGCCATCGTATCGCAGCGAAAATGTCCGCTTTCATCGGCCTCACCGCCGAGCAAATCGAGGACAACGATCTCCGCGTGGACACCTCCGTTTTCCGCGAACTCCTGCTGCGCAAGGAAAACAAAATCATCGGTCGTTTCGATGCGCGCCTCACCGCCGAGGACGCGGACCGCAGCGAGACGCGTCCGGAATTTGATCCCAGCTTCAATAGCGTCATCGGTCCATTTAGCTCGATGGCCAACGCCTACATTCGCGGCACGCTCGGCTACGAAAGTGACCAGCCCTACCGCATTCTCACCGGTCTCCCGTGGAACTACACGCGCTTCGCCAATCGCTACGCCGGCACCGACGCCCGCCTCGCCAGCGCGATGAAAAATAATCCACGCCTGCGCCTGCTAATTTGCCACGGGTTGCGCGATCTCGCCGTGCCGCTCGATGCCACGCGCTACTCGGTAGACCATCTACCCGTCCCCGACAGCATCCGCAAAAACATCACCTACGCCCTCTACGAAAGCGGCCACATGATGTATCTCCTCGACAAGGACGCCGCCAAACTCCGTGCCGACATCGTCGCATGGATTAAAAAATAGAGCCGCGTCAGCTTGCTGCGACAGCTGTTAGGATCGCGTCTTTCATGCCGTGGACGATCTTTTTGTCGGCAGGGACAATCGTGGCGAGTGCGCCGCCGAGTTTTGCGTTTCCATCGTTCACAAAGTAGTAGGGGCATAGCCGGACACGACCGCGCATAGTGCGCACTTCGCCGTTTTCCGGATCGAAATAGGGATGCTCGACGATGCGTGTGTGGGCGAAGCGCATGAGCAGGTGCGGATGTTCCGCGAAGTCGGTGAGGGCGTGTTCGACTGCGGCGGCCCATTCGTTTTGCGGAACGTCGGAGCC
>JBEIQV010000225.1:0-5672 GCA_040376335.1 Verrucomicrobiia bacterium
GGGCCGGATGGCGCGGGCCACTACGTGAAGATGGCGCACAACGGGATCGAATACGGCGACATGCAGCTCATCTGCGAAGCCTACGCGATTTTGAAAGCCGCGCTGAATCCGAGCGCCGAGGAGTTCGCGCAAATTTTCACCGACTGGAATAAAGGCGAACTCGACAGCTTCCTCATCGAAATCACGTCGAAGATTTTCACAAAGAAAGATCCCGAAACCGGCAAGGCCGTCGTGGACATCGTCCTCGACAAAGCCGGACAAAAAGGCACCGGCAAATGGACCGTCGGCCACGCCGTCGAAATGGGCGTCCCGCTCAGCGTCATCGGCAGCGCAGTCGAAGCCCGCATCCTTTCCTCGATCAAAGACCAGCGCGTCGCCGCCAGCGCCGTCCTCAAAGGCCCCTCGCCAAAACCCTTCGCCGGCGACCGCGCCAAACTCATCGAAGCCGTGCGCGACGCACTCTACGCATCGAAAATCATCAGCTACGCACAAGGCATGGTTCAGCTCGGCGCTGCGAGCGCGCTTTATAATTGGAACCTCAACTTCGAGGACATCGCCAGCATCTGGCGCGGCGGCTGTATCATCCGCGCACGCTTCCTGAATCGCATCACCGAGGCCTACAAAAAGAACCCCGCCCTCAAAAACCTCGTCCTCGATCCATTCTTCGCCGACATCCTCAACCGCACACAGGCCAACTGGCGCATCGCCGTCACCACCGCCATCGAATACGGAATCGCAGTCCCCGGCTTCAGCAGCGCGCTCGCCTACTTCGACAGCTACCGCTCCGCAAACCTCCCCGCGAACCTCCTGCAAGCCCAGCGCGATTACTTCGGAGCCCACACCTTCGAGCGCACCGACAAACCCGCCGGCCAGTTCTTCCACTACGACTGGCTTTCGTAGGAAGACGGCTGACTTTGCGCGAGTTCACTTTGCTGCGGGCAGGGATGTAATTGTCCCGGCACGTCCGCCAGCATTTCCGTGATTTGGAGGCTATCTAAAACCGTGGGCGTTCGATAGCTATTCGCGTCGAGGTCTCTGTGACAGATGCCAGCTTCAGCAGCAACACGGTTTTCTCCACGGTGGATTTGGCGTCGCCCTATCCATCCGCCATCGGGGAAAACAATATTCGGTATATGCTCGTCAGCGATAGCATCTCGCCAGCGCAGTGCACGCGCGGGACTGTCGAACATCAAAAATGGTTTGAAATCAGCGCCGTTGTGATGCGATTATTCCCGCACATTGAGGGGGCGGGTGTGTCCTCAGTGATCTTCAACTAATTCACTGTCTAGCCATGATCTCGCCGATTTTCACCAGTCTTGCCCACCGCACTCTTCACACCACGGCTGCTCTCGCTGCACTGCTGCTGCTGCCAATCGGCCAGTGCCGCGCCGAAGTGCTCGCCAATACCGTCCGTGATTTTTCCGCGGCAAGCCTCCCGGCCAACGCATGGCCCTCGGGTGCGGGGCAGGCAGGCTTCTATTACGGTCGCTACATCGGGGCGGATTCGACGTCGGGCAGCTTCGATACAGCGCAGATGAGCGTTGGGGCTGATCCGCGCGGGGGGGCGACTTGGAATGGAGGCGACGGCGAGCTCACGCCCGCGCTCGGGCCGTATTTCCAGCATCCGGGTCGGGGCCCCTGCTTTCGCCATCCGTGCGCCGCTACGTCGTAGGGGCATCGGGTGAGACGGCTTACACTGGCAGCGTGCGCGTGGTTGGCCGGTTCTTCGATTTTAACGGCGGGGCGACGAGCGTCTTCGTCGCGGTGGACTCGGATGGCGACGCTGGACCTGCGGCGAGGGATCTTACCTATCTGCCAGCCACAGCGCTGGCCGGGCCACAGCAAAGCGTGGCGTTTGACTTCACCACCGACGTTGCACCCGGGACCACGATTGATTTTGGCGTGCTGGCCAACGGCTCGTTCAACTCCGACGACACCGGCCTGGTGGCGTGGATCGTCACGGGCGACACGGCGGTGCCGACCCATGTCGTCGCGAACACCTACAACTCGACGCAGTTTTTCTACACCCATCCGAGCCAGGACTATCGCAGCCATGCGTTCGTGCAGGCGACTGACGGCAAGGCGACGGCGGTGGACGTGGACTGCTTCGACACTGCACCGGGCACTGGTTTTCCGTATCAGTTCGCAGGTCTGCTCTATCTCGAAAACGCGGGCAGCGGAAAAGCGACGCGCTTTGACTCCGTGCGGATCGATGTGACGACAGGCGGAGATTTTTCCGACACGCCACGGCTCTATCTGCTGCGCCACAACTCCGACCCAAACACCAGCAACCCCGCCGCAGATGACCGCTATGCACGACTCCCGCTCGTGCCGGTGCGGACACTCAACACAGCGGGAGAACCATCGTATTCTTTCGATCTCTCCACGCTCTCCGAAGCGGAATCCACGGGCTACGGCTTTGCCGTGGTAGGCACTGGAAAAGGTGCAAACTTCACGATTGCGGTGTCGGAGATTTCAGCCGTGGCGACACGAGTGAACGATACGGCGGTGATTGCGCCGCAGCCGTTTTTTGTGCAGTGGACGAATAATCACCGCTACGCGTTCACGATGATTCGCGGGGACTGGGATCAGGCGGAAGCGGAGGCCGTGAGCCTCGGCGGGCATCTTTTGTCGCTGAATTCCACGGAGGAAAACAACTTCATCACTTCCACATTCGGCTTCACCGAAGCGTTCTTCATCGGCCTGCGGCAAAATCTGAGCAGCCCGAATTTCTCCGAGCCTGCGGGCGGCTTTGAGTGGGTAAACGGCGACCCGGTGACTTTTACGAACTGGCATGGACCGGCCTTTGGTGGTTCGGAGCCAAACCACGCGTTCGGCGCGGGCGAGGACTACGCGTTCATGGGCTATTTCCAGACGCCAACGGGCACATGGGGTGATGCGAAAAAAGCGGGCTTTCCCGAGACTTCGAATTATCGCGGCATCATTGAGGTGGATACGGTGAGTGGAAATCTACTCGTCAATGCCGGTGGTGAGGCCGCAGCAGGTGCAGGCACGTTTCAAGGCATTGTGCCGATTCCGAGTTGGACGACTGCGGGCAGTTTTACATCGGTGCAATACGGGTTCGGCGCAGCTGCGGATTTGAATGCGGCGGACAGCGCAGCGCTGGGCGGCGGGCAGAACTATTTCGCGGGTGGGCCGGGCGCTTCCGGCACGGCGGAGCAGACGGTGGATGTGTCGAGCTTTGGGGTGGCAATAGACGCCGGGGCGAAGGATGTGGAGATTGCGGGCAGCTTTGGGGGATACGCCGATCAGTTGGATTCGATTTCATTCACGGCCACTTTTCTGGATGGGTCTTCGGCTCCGCTCGGCACGCTCGTTGTCAATGGACCAAGCGCTGCGGATCGCGGCAATGAATCGAAGCTCCTCCCTCGATCCGCCACTACGCGTGTGCCGAGCGGCACACGTGCTATCCGTATGGTGCTCGCCGCAGAGCGTGTGGCGGGGGATTACACCGATGGCTACGCGGATAATCTCAGTCTCGTGCTTTACCCGGCAGGAACAGGAGCGAAGACGTTTTACCTCCCCGCAATTAGTGCCAAGTCGAACATCTTCGACGCAGGTCTCGCCTCGCCCACGCAGGGCGGCGTGCTGCCACCATCGCTCACAGTCACCGGTCTCGCGGGGCAATTTGTGACCTTCCCACAAATCGTCGGCGTGCTGAATACGGGCGTGGATGCGAGCGGCCCGGACGGCGCACACACGGCCGGGCGCTCGTGCGATTTGACCGGCGTCGGCGGCATCTCCGGCTACCTGAATGGCAACAACACGCCCGCGCTTGTGGGCGTTTTTCTCGGCGCATCGCAGCCAGCGACGCAGCCAGCGCGTTTGGATTTCTCTACGAGTGCGCTTGGCGAGGATTTCGCGACGCTCGCGCCCGCGCTGGGGCAGGTATTTTTCATCGGCGACGGCTACACGTCTGCGGGCGTGCAGCAGCAAATCATCATCCCTCCAGGAGCGACGCGGCTTTTCTTCGGATACCCGGATGGCAATAACGGCACGTTCTATCACGGCACGCCGCTCGGTTACAGCGACAACTCAGGGACGATGAGCATTCGTGCGAGTGTGCTGCCAAGCGCGACGCCGTTTATAGCATCCGCAAACTTCCCCGCGGCAGGCGGGCAACTCACCGCAAACGGCGGCACGGGGCCATACAGCTTTGCAGTGATTGGCGGCAGTCTGCCTCCGCATTTGTCGCTTTCGGCTTCGGGAAATGTGACGTCGAGCGGCCAGCCACGCGTGAATGGCAGTTACGCCTTTACCGTCCGCGTGACGGACAGCGCCAACGCTACGGCGGATATGCAATTTACCGTCGTAGTCGCGGATCCCGTGGATGTGCCTCCGGGCATCGTCGCGTGGTGGCCGGGAGATAATGGGGTGAACGAAATCATCGGCGGGCGGCATGGCACTTTCCGCAATGTGGCGTTTGATACTTCTGCGCTTCAAAACGGCTCGGCGTATCGCGCGGGCACTGTCGGGCGCGGGCTTGCCTTCGACGGCGTGAACGATTGCATCGAAGTGGCAGACCAAGACTCGCTCGACATCACCGGCGACCTCACGATTGAGGCATGGGTGAAAGCCACGGCGACGAGCGGCGAGCGCACCATCGTGAGCAAGCGCGACGGCAGTAATGCAAACGTCACCTACGTGCTATTCGCGCGAGATGGCGAACTGCGCTTCGCATCGCGCACGGGCGGCGGCGCGTTTTCGGACATCGGCAGCGGCGCGAGTTTACCGGCAGGATTCTCACACGTCGCGGCGACGATTTCGGGAACATCGCTGAAGTTTTTCATCAACGGTGCGGAAGTCGCTACGAGCAGTATTCCAGCGCGACCAGCGACGAGTGGCCCACTCACGATTGGAGGGACTGTGACGAATACTTTTCCCGCGAGCAGCCCGGATGGGCCGTGGTCCGGCGTGATTGACGAGCTTTCGCTCTACAATCGCGCACTTAGCGCAGGTGAAATCAGCAACATCTACGCAGCGGGCGCAGGAGGCAAAAAGCGTGCGGACGCAGCGCGGGAATTTTCTCCGACGCAAAATCCTGCCGGCGTGTGGAGCTACCTTGAGTTACCGTCCACGGCATCGCTCGCGAATTACAATAAAGATGGCGCGGTGCGCATGACCACGAATGGAGTCACTCATTCTGGCCGCGTAGATTTCTGGAATACAAGCGCCGCCGTGGGGCGCAATAATTCGCAGGTTTTCATCGTCATCCCTAGCGGCGGCTCGCAATACGATTACAATGTAGGCGAACTCTCATGGGGCCCCGGACCCGGCTCACAGATGCCAGTCCTGCGCTGGACTGCACCGATTGCCGGGCGCTATGCGGTCAGCGCAAATTTCATCAATACCGCACGACGCCATCTTCCACGGATGTCTTTATTCGCCACGGCTCCACGGCGATTTTCGATAGCTTCGTGACTCCTTATCGTGGCAGTGGCGTTTCACACACGAGCACTATCACCGCTGCTGCGGGTGATACGGTGGATTTCATTCTCGGCACTCGCGGGACCTGGACTTACGACTCGGCTGCTCTCGCTGCATCCGTAGTTTTTCTCAGCACCCCGCTGGAGCTTGCTGCGGACTTCCCCGAACAGCCCGCAGACCCGCAAACTCCGTGGCAACCGCTCACGGCGACGGGTGGCACGGCA
>JBEIQV010000274.1:0-4438 GCA_040376335.1 Verrucomicrobiia bacterium
CCTGATACCCTACCGCCTGCTCGCACTCTCATGCCCTCGCCGAGAATGCCGAGACATTGCATTGCTTTAGCGGGGGTGCCGCTCCATCTGCCAAGTGCAACTGTGGGACTGACGCTTGCGCGAAAGGGCGGGCGCGGCTACATCCCCCGCGCTGTGCAACCCACCATCCTCATTGTTGACGACGAAAAACACACCCGTGAAGGGCTGCGTGATTCGTTGGAAGATTCGTTCGATGTGTATGTGGCTGCCGACATCGCGAGTGCGCTAAATGTTTTGGAAAGCGAGCATGTGGACCTCGTGCTCACCGACCTGCGGCTCGGCGGCGAGGACGGCATGGCGGTGATCGAGAAGGCGCTGGCGCGTCCGCATCCGCCGGTGGTGATCATGATGACGGCCTATGGCGGCGTGGATACGGCAGTGGAGGCGATGAAGCGCGGGGCGTATGATTTTGTGACGAAGCCGCTGAATATTGACCGGCTGGAAATTCTCATCCGTCGCGCGCTGCGTTCGCGTCAGGTGGAGAAGCAGGTGGTGGAGTTGAAGAAGGTGGTGGAGAAAAAATTCGGGCTGGAGCGGCTGATCGGGCACTCGCCGGCGATGGAGGAGATTTTTGACACGATCAAACAAGTCGCTCCTTCGCGCGCGACGGTGCTCATCACGGGCGAGAGCGGGACTGGCAAGGAACTGGTGGCGCAGGCGATTCATACGCTGAGCGGGCGGTCGAAGGAAAAATTTGTGGCGATGCACATGGCGGCGTTCAGCGATCAGTTGCTGGAGAGTGAGCTTTTCGGGCACGAGAAAGGGTCGTTCACCGGCGCGACGGAGCGGCGCATCGGGCGGTTCGAGCAGGCGAATGGCGGGACGCTGTTTCTGGATGAGATCGGGGAGATTGGAAAAAATACGCAGGTGAAATTGCTGCGCGTGCTGGGCGAGGAGCGGAGTTTTGAGCGCGTGGGTGGGAATGTGCCGATCAAAGTGGACGTGCGTCTCGTGGCGGCGACGAATCGGGAGCTGGAGCGGATGGTGGAGAGCGGCGACTTCCGCGATGATTTATTTTTTCGACTCAGTGTCGTGCGCATTCACATGCCGCCGCTGCGCGAGAGGCGCGAGGATATCGCGCTCATCACGGGGCATTTCCTCAAGGTCGCTGCGGAGGAAAACGGGAAGCCGGTTCGGGAATTGACGAGCGATGCGCTGGCGGCGCTGGAGAAATATGCGTGGCCGGGAAATGTGCGGGAATTGCGCGCGGCCATTGAGCGCGCGGTGGTGATGGGGCCGGGCGCGAAACTCACGCTGCGCGATTTACCCCCGAGCGTGCGTGAAGGTGCCGCGAACGCGCCGACGAGCATCAGCGGAGTGAAGCTACCGGCTTTCAGCAAACCCGGCGGGCATTTGAACTTGCACGATACGGAGCAACGAATGATTGTCCGCGCCCTCGAAGAAACCGGGGGTAACGTAACGAAGGCCGCGCAAAAGCTCGGCATGAGCCGCCGGACCCTGCATCGCCGACTCAAAGAGTTGCGCAGCGAACCCGAAAATCCACAACCCTAGTTAAAACAACGCATGGCGTCAGAACTCAAAGCACAGGAACTCGTCCACAGTCTCGAACTCGGTCGTGGAAAATGGTGGATCATTTTCCTGCTCATCTGTGCGACGGCACTGCTGCTGACTTTGTTCCATGTTTTCATCAATCCGCTGAAAGCGATTCAAAAGCAGGACTCGACGCCGCTTTTCCGCGGACTGACTCACGCGAAAGGAATGGAGCAGGCGGTGATCGCACGGGAATTGAGCCGTGGACACGGCTTTTCGACGAACGTGATCAAACCGGCGGCGATTCAGGTCGTTGATACGAAGCGTGGTGAAGGGGCGTTCGCTTCCTTACTGGACCCAAAGGGTCCGACAGGCGGACACATTCCGGATTTTTACCATGCGCCTCTCAACCCATGGGTGAATTCACTCGCGATACACGGATGTGTTGCACTGAGTGACTCGTTCAAGCTGCGTGTGGACAAGGATGGAAAGCCGGACTTCTGGCCGTTGCAGCAGGGTGAGTTCACGCATCCTGCGGATCGGATTATTGCCGCGCTGAGTGTGATATTTTTACTCGGAGCAGTCGCGATCAACTACTTCATCGCGAAGGCGATTTTCGACCGCCGACTCGCGGTCATCCTCATTTTGATTCTAATGCTCTGCGATCATTTCTGGCAGTTTTCCTCCACGGGTTTGCCGCAGTTGCTGATGCTGTTCCTTTTTAGTGTGGCGAATCTTTGCTTTGTGCGGGCGCTGACTGCGCGCACGGAAAACCGCATGGCCTGGCCATGGCTCGCAGGAGCGGGTTTGTGCTTCGGACTGCTCGCGCTTTCGCACGCGCTCACGATCTGGCTGTTTGTCGGCGCGCTCGTTTATGTGGCGATGGCATTTCGTCCACATGGTCGCGATGCAGGCATTATGCTCGCAGTATTTCTGCTGTGCTTTTCGCCGTGGATGATTCGGACCAAAAAAGTTTGCGGCGACTCCTTGGGTCTCGGATGGCAGACACGCGCTTACCAGATTCGCGGAACGGAATCTCAAATCATGCGCACGCTCGTGAAGGCGGACGACACCGTCGAACCCACGGACTACAAGAACAAACTCCTCTCACAAACGAACGCCCAGTTTGACCATCTCTACGAATACCTCGGCAAAATCATCGCGGCACCGTTTTTCTTCCTCGCGCTGCTCCATGCGTTCAAGCGGCCTGAAACCCGCAGCCTGCGATGGGGCGTGTTCACAATGTGGCTGTTTGGCCTGCTCGGGATGTCGTTCTTTGGATTCAGCGATTACGACCTGCTAGCTTCGCAACAGTCGAATAACTTGCATCTCCTTTTCATCCCGATGATGGCGGCATACGGCCTCGCGCTGCTGCTGCTCATGTGGGGCCGCGTTGAAGTTGATGGACGGGAAATCAGTCGCATCCGCGTGCTCAATATCGGTTTTCAAACTGCCATCATCGCCGTGTGCGCATTCCCCCTCGTGGGCACATTCCTGAATCCCCCGCGCCTGCCAATCAGCTTCCCTCCCTACTACCCGCCAATGATCGAAAAGCTGAACGACTGGTATGGCGATGCGGACATCATCTGCAGCGACATGCCGTGGGCTGTGGCCTGGTATGCGGACCGCAAGAGCCTCTGGCTCCCTCTCACGATCCCCGATTTCAATGAGCTGAACGACTTCCGTTTCAACCAGCGCATCACCGGCCTGCTGCTCACGCCCGTCACCGGCTTCCGCGGACTGCTCAACGACGTGGGCGTCGGCGAATTCCGCGAGTGGTCCGATTTCATCATGCGCAATCCTCGCGCGCGCGCCGGATTCCCGCTTGCCGTGCCGAAACCGCTCCCCGTCGTCAGCGCGAACCACTACATCCTCTACGCAGACCGCGACCGCTGGACGGAGCGCCAGTAGTTTCCGCTCTGCGGAAAAAATCCGTTGACGCGCGGAGTGCGCGCCCCTAACAGTCCCGCCGCTCTTATCGAGAGTGGCAGAGGGTTCTGGCCCTATGAAGCCACGGCAACCGCCCCGCGCAAGCGGGGGACCAGGTGCCCCATCCAGCTCCGCGCCTCCGGGCGTGGGGGAAGATGAGAGCGAAGCGAGGGCGTTCCGTCCCCGTTTCGCCACTCTCGATCAGGGTCGAGAAATATAAACGCCATGGACAAAAGCAACCGTCCCTTTTTTAGCAACTTGAAGTGCCGCGAATGTGGAAAGCTTTACGAAAAGAAAGCGATCCACGTCTGCGAATACGACTTCGGCCCGCTCGAAGCCGCCTACGACTACGACGCCATCCGAGCGAGCATTTCGCGCGCAGCCATCGAGAGCCGCCCGCAGACCATGTGGCGCTACCGCGAACTGCTGCCGATTGACGGCGAGCCCACCGTCGGCGCGCAAGTCGGCTTCACACCTCTCGTCAAAGCCGACCGCCTCGCCGCCATCCTCGGCATCAAATCGCTCTACATCAAAAACGACACCGTCAACTACCCCACCCTCTCGTTTAAAGACCGCGTCGTCTCCGTCGCACTCAGTCGCGCCTGCGAACTTGGCTTCAAAGTCGTCGCCTGCGCCAGCACCGGCAACCTCGCCAACAGCGTCGCCGCCAACGCCGCCGCAGCCGGACTGAAAAGCTACGTCCTCATCCCCGCCGACCTCGAACAGGGCAAAGTCCTCGGCTCCCTCGTCTATGGCACCAACGTCATCGGCATCCACGGCCCCTACGATCAAGTGAACCGCCTTTGCTCCGAAATCGCCGGCAAATACGGCTGGGGCTTCGTCAACGTCAACCTCCGCCCCTACTACGCCGAGGGCAGCAAGACGATGGGCTTTGAAATCTGCGAGCAACTCGGCTGGCGCATCCCCCGCCACACCGTCGCGCCGATGGCCAGCGGATCGCTCCTCACAAAAATCCACA
>JBEIQV010000180.1:0-6916 GCA_040376335.1 Verrucomicrobiia bacterium
ATCCAGGTTATGGGATCGGCGGAGCTGTCGTATTTGAAAAGTCTGCCGGACAAGGAAGTGAAGCAACGCTGCGAGGCGATGTGCGAGCATCCCATCCCGTGCATCGTGGTGGCGCGGCATCATCGCGTGCCGGAAGCGCTCATCATTGCGGCGCGGGATCGCGAGATAGCGGTGTTCAGCACGCCGATGGTGACGATGCGTTTCATCAATGCCGCCACACTCGCGCTGGAATTTGATTTTGCACCGCGCAAGAGCGAATACGGCAGCATGGTGGACATTCAGGGTATCGGGGTGATCATCCGTGGCTCCAGTGGCATCGGGAAAAGCGAATGTGTGCTCGGTTTGCTCGAACGCGGCTATTCGCTCGTGAGCGATGACATCACGCATCTCCGCGTTGTCGAAGGGCGCGAACTGATGGGCACAAGCGCGGAGCTGACGCGGAATCACATGGAGGTGCGCGGCATTGGCGTGATCAATGTGACGGCTATTTTCGGAGTGGGCGCGATTCGTTTGGAAAAGCGGCTGGACCTCGTGGTGACGCTGAAGGACTGGCAGGAAATCGAGGAAATCGAGCGCACCGGCATCGAGCAGCAGTATTACGAAATCCTCGGTTTGTTCATTCCTCATGTGACCGTGCCAGTCCGTTCAGGACGCGATTTAGGCCGACTGGTGGAGGTGGCTGCGCTCGATCAAAAGCTGAAGAGTCACGGACATAATAGTGCAATTGAATTCAATGAACGCTTGATGAATGCGATGCAGCCAAAGAAGAAAGACGAGTAACCGATGAGCATTCTGAAACCAAAAATCACCGTCAGCCGGGAAATCGAGATTATCAACAAGCTCGGACTGCATGCGCGTCCGTGCTCGAAATTCGTGAAACTGGCGGCGCAATTCAAATGCGAGGTGTGGGTGGTGAAGGACGAGCAGACTGTGAACGGGAAGAGCATCATGGGGCTGATGATGTTGGCGGCGGGGCAGGGGAGTAAGTTGACGATTACTTGTGAAGGGACCGACGCCGAAGAGGCGCTGGCCGCCGTGGAAAAACTCGTGCTCACCAAATTTGATGAAGAGTGAAAGGCGATTCCAAGGTGTGGCAGTATCCCCGGGCATCGCACGAGGAACCGCTTACATCTATCGCCCGGACGAAGAGCTTCCACCACGGCGCAGGGTGACTGATGTCGAGTCGGAGCTTCGTCGTTTACAAGCAGCGCTCGCAGCCACTCGCCGGCAAATCATGGCGATGCAGGAGCGCGTGGCCGAACAACTCGGCGCGCATGATGCGGCGATTTTTGATGCGCATCTGCTCGTGGTCGAGGACGGCGTTCTGATGGATGAAGTGCAAAAGCTTCTCCGCACGGAGCAATGCAACGCGGAGCACGCATTTTATACCGTCGCGCAGCGCTACACGAAGACGCTGGCGGAAATGGACGACGCGTATTTGCGTGAGCGCTCGGTGGATATTTTCGACGTGGCGAGGCGTGTGATTCACAATTTGCTCGGGAAAGATCACGCGGGTCTTGCGGGGCTGACTTCTTCGCATGTGGTGCTCGCGCACAATCTGACGCCCAGCGACACGGCGCAGATGAACCGCACACACGTGCTCGGCTTTGGCACGGAGGTTGGCGGGAGGACTTCGCACACGGCGATCATGGCGCGCTCGCTAAACATCCCGGCGATAGTCGGACTCCACGCTGCGCTGGGGGAAATCGAAGACGGCGCGGAAGTGTTGCTCGATGGCTATAGCGGGCTGCTCATCGTCCATCCCGGACAGCAGACCCTTTTTGAATACGGCGAGATGCAAAACCGCCGCAAAACCGTTGAAACGGAACTGAGGCAGTTGCGCGAAACAGCGTCCACAATGCGCGACGGAAGGCACGTCACGCTCGCGGCAAACATCGAGGCTCCCGAGGATACGGAGCAAGTGCGCGCGAGCGGCGCGGAGGGTGTCGGGTTATTCCGCACGGAGTTCCTTTATCTCAATCGCGACGACATGCCGGGCGAAGAGGAGCAGTTTGTCGCGTATCGCAAAGTCACGGAGGCATTGTGGCCGCATCCGGTCATTTTCCGAACGCTGGATCTGGGCGGCGATAAATTGCACGAGCAGCTTCACGCATCGCCGGAGGTGAATCCATTTCTCGGCTGGCGGGCGATCCGAGTCTGCTTGGAGCGATCCGACATTTTCAAGCCGCAACTCCGCGCAATCCTCCGTGCGAGTGCGCGTGGCAATGTGAAGATTCTCTTTCCGATGATTTCAGGGATTGGTGAAATCCGGCAGGCCAAGGCGATGCTGGAGGAGTGCCGTGTCGAGTTGCGGGCAGAGGGACACGCCTTCGACACGGAGATGGAAGTGGGCATTATGATCGAAGTGCCGAGCGCCGCGATCATTGCGGATGTGCTCGCGAAGGAGGCGGATTTTTTCAGCCTCGGGACAAACGACCTCGTGCAATACACCGTCGCGACGGACCGGACGAACGAGCACATTGCTCATCTCTATGAGCCCACGCATCCCGCTGTGATCCGGCTTATTAAACAGACTGTGGATGCCGCACATGCCGCTGGAATCTGGGTGGGCGTATGCGGCGAGACTGGCGGCGACATCACGCTCACACCGCTGCTTCTCGGCCTTGGCGTGGATGAACTGAGTTGCGGCGCATCCGTGCTGCCACGAGTGAAGCGCGCCGTGCGTTCGCTCGAAACTGGCATTTGTCAGCGACTTGCCGCAGAGGCGCTCGCTTGTGACTCGGGGGCGGCCATTCAGGCAGCCTGCGATAGGGTCGCGCGCGAGCACTATGGCGAACTGCTATAGCCTCTTTTCAAATGCTGGAAAGTTAGCATTGCCGTTTTCCGATGAATGGCATATCTGTCACGCCGATTTATGAAGCAAATCACACTCTTGGGCTCCGTCCTCGTTGCAGCAGTCGCGATGTCTGCCTGCGACCCGAAACCAAAACCACGACAAAAACCCGCGCCGAGCGGCGACAACCCTACCGAGGTAAAACCTCAATCTCCTACAACTCCGACGATTGATCCGGAGAGCGTCGAGACGAAGGAAAAAACTCCCGATCCCGATCCAATTCCGAAAAACAAAATTCCTGAGCCTGCCAGTCAGCGGAATCCAGAATACGCCATCAAAGTCGAAGGCAAAACGGGATACGTGAAGAGCCCTTACGACAATCAAGGGCGTCCCATTGATGTGCGCGGTCTGCCTCCCGGCACCGAAGCTGAGTGCCCATACACGCACCGCACCTTCCTCGTTCCTCCGTAGGCCCGGATTCGCCATGTTTCTTTCGTCCCCGGCTTGTCGGTTGCACCGCAAGCCGGGGTCTTTTTTCTCCACATGAAACGCATTGCCATTCTCGGCCCCGGGCTTCTCGGCGGCTCCATCGCATTGAAGTTGCGCGCCATCGGCGGCTCACACGTTGCCTTGTGGGCGCGTCGTGCCGAGGCCGTGGAGGAGATCCGTGCGCGAGGTTGCGCGGATGTGGCGTCCACCGATGTCCGCGAAATTGTGCGAGGTGCGGACATCGTGATTTTTTGCGTGCCGGTAGGCGCGATGCCTGCGCTGGCGCGCGAAATCGCCGGCGAACTTCGAGCGGATACCATCGTCACCGATGTCGGCAGCGTGAAAGCGAACGTGGTTGCTGAACTGAGTTCAATTTTCGCCGGACGTGCGCAGTTCGTCGGCAGTCACCCGATGGCAGGCAGCGAATTCACCGGACTGAAAGCGGCGCGCGCGAATCTTTTTGAAGGCACAACCTGCATCGTCACTCCCGGAGACTCCAGTGAGGCGGTGGAGAAAGTTTCCGCATTTTGGCAAAGCCTCGGATGTCGAGTCGCGCAGCTCGCTGCGGCGGAGCACGATGAATGTGTCGCGCTCATCAGCCACCTGCCGCACCTTGTCGCCGGCACGCTTGTTCGCACGGTGCTTGCGAAGAACCCGCACGCTTTCAATGTCGTTGGTCCCGGCTTTCGCGACACCACCCGCGTTGCAAGCGGGCCGCCTCCGCTGTGGGTTGAAATTCTCCGCGAAAATTCGACCGCTGTCGTCGCCGCGCTTGATGCCATGATTGCCAAGCTCGCCGAATTCCGCCAAACCCTCGCGCCCCAAAGCGACCCGCAGGCTCTTCACGACTTGCTCGCCGAGGCTAAACACACACGCGACCAAATCACTTTCCCGAAATGACAGACTGGAAAATCCGCCGAGCACCAACAATTCACGCAGAAATCAAAGTGCCGGGCGACAAAAGCATCTCACACCGCTCCATCATGCTTGCCGCTCTTGCGAACGGCAGCGCGCAAATCACCGGCTTTCTGCCGAGTGAGGATTGTCTTTCGACGATGAAAGCATTTCAGCAACTCGGAGTGCAAATTGAGCGTGTGGACGAAACCACGCTCATCGTTCACGGAACGCGCGGAAAATTCACCGCGCCGAGTGGCGACATAGATTGCGGCAATTCCGGCACGACCATGCGACTGCTCAGCGGCATCCTCGCCGCACAGCCATTCCGCTCGCGTCTCGTTGGCGATGCCTCGCTCAGCAAGCGCCCGATGAAGCGCGTCATGCAGCCGCTCGCGCAGATGGGCGCGCGCATCACGGCAGAGGGCGGCGATGGCCGCGCACCGCTTGTGATCGAAGGAGGTGAGTTGCAAGGCATCGCATACAATTCACCAGTCGCCAGCGCGCAGGTGAAAAGCGCAGTTCTGCTCGCAGGTCTATTTGCAAAAGGAACGACTAGCGTCACCGAGCCCGAGCAATCCCGAGACCATTCTGAGCGGATGCTCGCGTGGCATGTCGCGCATCCACGTAGAAACGGACTCACCGTTAGTGTGCTAGGCGGTCAATCGCTGGAGTCGCGTGACTTCGATGTGCCGGGCGATATTTCCAGCGCAGCATTCTGGCTCGTAGCCGCAGCAGCGCAGCCCGGAGCGCGCCTGATGGTGAGAAACGTGGGCCTCAATCCCACGCGCACGGGAATCCTCGCCGTGCTCATCCGCATGGGCGCTCACGTGAATGAAATGGTCGAGATCAGCGAAGGCGAGCCACGCGGTTCCGTCGAGGTGCGTGGCACACGGCTGAAAGCGACGACAATCGGCGGAAAGGAAATTCCCAACGTCATTGATGAGCTTCCCATTCTCGCAGTCGCAGCAGCGTTGGCTGAAGGGCGCACGGTGATTCGCGACGCCAAAGAATTGCGTGTGAAGGAAACCGACCGCATCGCCGCAGTCGCGATGAACCTGCGCGCGTTTGGCGTGCAGGTGGACGAGCGAGAGGATGGAATGGAGATTATCGGTGGCTGCCCATTACGCGGCGCAGAAGTCGAGAGCTTCGGCGATCATCGCATCGCCATGTCCGCCGCTATCCTCGGACTCTTCTCCGAAGGGCAGACGATTATTCACGACACAGACTGTGTCGCCACGAGCTACCCCGGCTTTTACGAAACACTCCAAAGCGTGGTGAATCCGAAGAAATAGCCATGCTCAAAGTCATCGCCATAGACGGCCCAGCCGCCAGCGGGAAAAGCAGCGTCGCCCGCGCACTCGCACGTCGCATCGGCTGGCTCTACGTAAACAGCGGCGCGATGTATCGCGCTGTCACCTGGCTCGCCGTTTCGCACGGTGTGCCGTGCGATGATGCGGGAAAAGTGCTCGGCTTACTCGATACAACGGATTTTTCCTGCGGGATGCGCGATGGTGAAAGCACGATCCTGCTTGATGGTGCCGATCCCGATTTGCACCTCACCGAGCCAGCCGTGAATGCGAACGTTTCGGCCATCGCCAGCATCCCCGAGGTGCGGCGCATCCTCGTAGAAAAGCAGCGTGAGTTTGCAGTAGCGAACGACATCGTGATGGAAGGGCGCGACATCGGTAGCGTGGTGTTTCCCGAGACGCCTTACAAATTTTACATAGACGCCAGCCCCGAAGTCCGCGCCCGCCGTCGTGCCAGTCAGGGGCTTGCTGACACGATTGCCGCGCGCGACAAAATAGACACGACGCGGCGGACAAGTCCGCTCGTCATCGCGGAAGACGCGCATGTCGTGGATAGCTCGAATCTCACGATTGATGGAGTCGTCGGCGAAATTGTCGGACGCTTGAAAATGAAGGGCCTCGCGTTACCGCCGAACGTGTGAGTCGCAGCGCATGGGACTGATTTACAACCTCTGCTGGAACGTCGCCGGGTTTGCCGCTCGCGATTTCTTCCGCCTGCAAATTCACGGTCAGGAAAACATCATCGAAGATGGCCCCGCGCTTCTCGCGATGAATCATCAGAGTTTCCTCGATCCTCCACTCGGCTCGATTTGCTGCAACCGCCAAATCCACTTCCTCGCGCGCAAGACGCTTTTCGATATTCCGTATCTTGGAAAGTTGCTGCGGCACCTGAATGTCATCGGTGTGGATCGCGATGGTGCGGACATGAGTGCGCTGAAAAGCGTCATCCGTCTCGTGCGTGATGGAGGCTGCACGATCATATTTCCCGAAGGCACACGTTCGCGCGACGGACTACTCCAGCCGGCTAAGGCGGGCGTCGGCCTCGTCATCGCCAAGACGCTCGCGCCCGTTGTGCCTATGCGCGTCTTCGGCGCATTCGATGCATTTCCGCGCGGTAGGAAATTTCCGCGCCGCGTGCCGATTTCCGTCGTTATCGGAAAACCACTGCGTTTCACAAAGGCGGATGTCGCAGGCGATCCGCGCGAAGTCTATCAGCGCCTGAGCGAGCAGGTGATGGCTCGCATCGCGGAGTTGCGGCTGCCGTAGTTCACGGTGCTTGCTTCGCGGGTGGACTGCTGGCACGTAGCATCCATGCGTGCACTTCTTTTCCTCTTCCTCGCCACATTCGCTTTTGCCGAAGACGCCCCGCGCGTTTCCGCATGGAACGGTTACGAGCGCCTTGATTTTAAAGTCGCCGACCATGCGGGAC
>JBEIQV010000157.1:0-7667 GCA_040376335.1 Verrucomicrobiia bacterium
CGAGTGCCGGATGCCGACGCTAGCGGACGTCGTCGGACTTTGCCGCGCGCTGAATGAACAGGGCGCGAAGTATCTGCTCGTGGGCGGATGGGCGGTGATGCAGCACGGGCATCTGCGCACGACGGGCGACATTGATTTGCTCGTCGAGGATTCTTTGGAAAATCAGGCGCGCACATTTCGCGCGCTGGAGATTTTGCCGGACAAGGCCATCCTCGAATTTGGCAACGACGACCTGCGTGATTACGTGGTGCTCCGCGTCGCAGACGACGTGCTCGTGGATGTGATGACGAGTGCGTGCGGCATCGCCTACGATGAAGCCAGCAAGTCCATCGTAACCGTGCAAATTGACGGCGTGCCTATTCCAATCGCCACCGCGGAATTGCTCCTGCGGATGAAACAAACCGTGCGCGACAAGGACGCAGCGGATCGCGCTTTCCTCGAAGCAAAAATTCGCGGCGAGGATGTTTCACACTGGACGGGCGATTAAATAAAACTCGCCGATTGCAAATCACTGCGCGCGTGATTTTCTCCGCGCCCACTCATGGCAGGCTTTCGTCTATTTGATCTCAATCCCGAGCAGGAGCAGGCGGTGCGGACGACCGAAGGGCCGCTCCTCATCCTCGCCGGCGCAGGCAGCGGGAAGACGCGTGTCATCATCGCACGCACGGCCTACATGCTGGCGCAGGGAATTCTTCCCGAGCACATCCTCGCGGTCACATTTACGAACAAAGCCGCGATGGAAATGCGCGAACGTCTCGCCGGAATGGTCGCGGAGGACGTGGCAAAAAAAGTCACGATGTCCACATTTCACGCGCTGTGCGTGCGAATCCTCCGCCAGGACATCCAGGCGCTCGGCTACAAAAAGAATTTCTCTATCTACGACGAGGGCGACCAGATGGGGCTCATCAAAAAGATCATCACCCGCGTCTCTGCACGCGACGAGAAACTCGATCCGCACGTCGCCAAGAACGCAATCAGCAAGGCGAAGAACGCAGGCTGGGCCGCGCCCGAGGACGACAAGACCCTGCTCGGCGCAGTCTTCGCGCGATACAACGCAGACTTGAAAACGCTCAACGCAGTGGACTTCGATGATCTGCTGCTGCTCACCGTGAAACTCCTCAACGAGCACGGCGAAGTGCGCGAGCGCTGGCAGCGACGTTTTCGCTACCTCATGGTGGACGAGTTTCAGGACACCAACCGCCTCCAGCTCGACCTCGTCGCGCTGCTCGCCGGCTCGCGCGAAGAAGGCGCACGCCCCAATGTCGCCGTCGTGGGCGACGACGACCAATCCATCTACGGCTGGCGCGGCGCGGAAGTGACCAACATCCTCGAATTCGAGGCCCACTTTCCGAACCCCACCGTCATCAAACTCGAACAGAACTACCGCTCGACGAACTTCATCCTCGGCACCGCTAATTCCCTCATCAAAAACAACCCGCGCCGTCGCCCGAAGAAACTGTGGAGCGCGCAGCAGGGCGGCGAAAAAGTCCGCATCGTTGCCATGCCCGACGACCGGCAGGAAGCGCAGTTCATCACCGAGGAAATCAACGCCCGCAAAACCGCCGAGGGCAAAAAGTGGGAGGACTTCGCCGTCCTTTTCCGCATGAATGCGCAGTCGCGATTGGTGGAGGAAAACTTCCGCCGCCTCCGCGTGCCCTATCGCATCATCGGCGGCAAAAGTTTCTGCGACCGCCGCGAAATCAAAGACGTTCTCGCCTACGCCTCGTGCCTCTTGAACGTGGATGACGACGTCGCACTCCTCCGCATCATCAACACACCCGCGCGCGGCATCTCCGACACCACCGTGGAGAAAGCAGTCGAGTGGAGCATCCACGCACACACCCCCGTTTTCGCCGCACTGCGCAGCGAGGAATTCCTCGCCACCCTCACCACACGCACCAGCGCCGCCATCGAGAAATTCACCACCTTCCTCGACGACTACGAGACGAAGATGACCGAACCCCTCTCCAACCAGCCCGCCATTTTACGAATCCTCATCGCGGAAAGCGGCTACCTCGCCGACCTCCAGCGCACCTGCAAGACGCCCGAGGAATGGCTCGACCGCGAACGCGGCGTCAACGAACTCCTCACCAGCTTCGAGCAATTTGAAGGACGCAGCGACAAAGGCCTGCGCGGCTTCCTCGATGAAATGATGCTCCGCCAGGAACGCGAGGAGGACAAAGAGGAGGACACCGCCGGCGTCACCCTCATCACCCTCCACGCCAGCAAAGGCCTCGAATTCCCCCACGTCTATCTCATGGGCGTCGAGGAAGGCGTCCTCCCGCACGACCGCTCCAAAGTCGAAGGCACCGTGGACGAAGAGCGCCGCCTGCTCTACGTCGGCATCACCCGCGCCCGCGAGACGCTCGCCCTCACATGGTGCCGTCAGCGCATCAAATACGGCAGCCCCATGCCCGGCATCGCCAGCAGCTTCCTGCGCGAATTCGATCCCGAACTCGTCGAGCACAAAGACGTCGGCCAAATCCTCAACGCCCCCGTCACCGAAGAAAAAGCCACCGCCAAATTCGACGCCATCTTCGCCATGCTCGGCAAGATGTAGCCGCCTCCATTTCACCCCTTCTGGCTTGCTGGCGAAACATCGCGCTGCTCTCCTTCGCCCATGCCAACACCGCACACGCTCCGACTGCGGCTGAATACAATCTTAGCCGGCGCTACGCGCATCCTGTGAATGTGAGCATGCTATGAAAACCAACTTGGAGTTCTTCATCGGGCTACTCGGCATAGTTGTCTTCTTCTTCCTTGTCGGCACGCTGGTTATCAACAGTTATACAGGATCCAACAACTTGCGCCGCATAACACGCTCGCTGCTTTTAGCGGTTCTGTTTTGGCTGCTACCAGATGGGTGGGTAGTTCTTAATGAGACCGGTTTGTTGGCCCGTCGTCCCCGTCTTGATGGTTTCGGAAACAAAGTTTTCACGCCCGATGGCAGACTGGTGATGGAGTTATATAGGCCTACAGAATTGCGCGATCGATGGACGCATTACACTACCCTCGGACTCAGTGTGTTCTTTCTGCTCAGAACTGCGGTCATTCGCTTACGTCCCTCATCCATACCACAATCCAACGAACACAAATTTTAATCGCTCGCGTAAGCAGCGTGCTCAGAGGTTGGAAATTTCCCTCAGATTGAGGAATGGAGCGCACGAGTGGTGCGACCAGTCACCATTCGCTAGTCACCGTCCCCCGCGCGCTGCTACGGTGCGTTGACCTGCACCGTTTCACTTGGCGGGCTGTAGCCGTGTTTGTTGTGGGCGAGGAGTTGGATTTGCGCAGTGGTGCACCGGCGGTCGAGACCGAGCGTGGCGTAGTAATCATGCGAGGCAGCGTTCAATTTCCGCAGAGACTATCGCGTCGCGAGGAGAGTGCCAGCCGCGTCTGTGGTGTCCTTGTCAGTGCCGCAGGGCGTTACTATTTGGAGGCTTTGGGCTTCAGATCGAACGACTTCAGGGAAAGGCCGCGCTGCGGGGGCGCGCACAGCCAGAGCATCTGCGGGCCTTCGACCATGTAGATTTCCAAGGGCTTGGTGGTATTCCAGCAGCCTGATTTGCCGGAGGCCGATTCCGCGTTGAGCCAGCCGGTGCCATCAAAGACTTTGCCCACGCTGATGTCCCAGATTGTTGGGCCGCCCTGTGGTCCTTTGCCGTCCAGCAGATTGAGGCGCACATATTGCGTGGTCACTGGCGGGAATTCCTTTTTGCACTCTCCGAGATCGCCGCCTTCAAAGAGGGTCTTCCATTCGTTGTCGGCTTTGTATTCCACCCGGTATCTCGACACGCGGTCCCATGTGCGTTCGTCTATGATCATTTTACTGATCTCTCTGGGCTGGCCGAGATCGAGTTCTATCGAACCTTGCTCTTTGCCTAAATTCATCGCCCAGCGCGTCCCGAGATCTTGGTCAATGGCCATCTTTGCTCCGAGGGCGTCCTGCTGCCGAAAGACGTCGGTTGCCGTGGCTGACTTGACGGGATACATGGCGCCGAAGGATCTGACATAGAGGCGTTGCCCCCAGTTCATGGCCGATAAGGTCGCGGTCAATTCATAGACGCCGGTCTTGGGGACATTGACTTTATAGCCGACCCATCCGGCCTGTGACATCGCGCCGAAGTATATTTGTTTGCCGCCTGTGAAACTGTCGAGAGCCGCTACGCCGGGGCCGTAGCCGCTGATGCCTCCGAGGCTGACAAACTCCCCGGCCTCAAAATGCATGACCCCGGGTGCCGCCTTGGCTGGTGGATTTGGTTTGGCGACCGACTTCGCTGCCGCCGTCGTTGCGGGCGCGGGCTGGAATGGGGCTCTCGCATCTTTGCTCGCCTCGGCAATCGCAGGGATCGTGGCATTGACTGCATCAATCTGCGCCTTCTCTTTCATAATGGATGTCAGCCAGCGTATGTGCTCCACGTTCGCGAAGGCGTTGGTTTTCCGCTCGCTCACTCTCGCAAGAAACTCACCGCCCGACATCATGGCGCGGTCGGCTAGTTTCGACACTCCCCAGCTTTTACCTAGCGCAACCTGCCAGTTGCCACCCTTGTCCCGATAGGCGACCGCCGCATGTGCCGGCTGTGCCACACCCATGGCAGGGATGCCGAACGCCTGATTAATGAACACGCCAAAGGAGGAGCGCGGGCCGCATTTTCCGCCTCCGGAAAATACGCAGCTCATGTCGTTATAGGGGATTTGCGACCCTTGGTATTGCATCTGGCTCGCCATCCCGACGATGTTCTCGTTTTTTCTGTATTCGGGATTCCAGGCGTTCAGTGCTTCCCGGGCCCAATCCAAATCCCGGTCGGATGCGCCCGACGACACCACGTGCGTCATCTCCCACGCAGTGAGCGAGTCAAAGCTGGGCATCAGTTCGCGATTCTTGTGCGCCTTGAGGTAGTTGCCAAAGCGGGCCAGCGGCGTGCTTTGCACTTTGGCCATGCCGACGCCCACGTTGCCAGTGCCCGGCGGGCGCAACACCGTGGCGATGGCGAGCCGCAAATAGACGCCCTCCCGCGACTCTGGATAAGCCTCCCAGATTTTTCGCCAGTTTTCCAAAACTCCGGCGTTGATAGACCAGCTATTGTCGTTTCTTCCGGCCATTTCAGTGGGGGTGCGGGTGAGCATCACTTCATCCATGAGTTTCCAGTTGGACATCAGCCATGTCAGGAACGCCTTGTTCTTTGGGTCGGCTTTCGCATAGCCCCCCAAGTCCGGGGAATCCCACACTTTGCCAAGGAACTGCCGCTCGGCGAGGGCTCCGAGAAAAACCGGGTCATTGAGAAGAGCCGTCATCTTTTCCTTGGTGATCTTCGCCGGCTCCGCAGGCACCTGCTGATTCAGCCATGTGATCAGTTGGTTGGTGTAGGCGCTGAAATCGCCCGCATTGATAGCTGCCGCGCGGTCCTTGGCGTTGGGCACCCACGCATGGGCCGACACAGCCAGCGATAGCATCGCAATACCGCCAGCTAGCCAGCGCAGCGACCTTTTGGCAAAACGTCCGCCGCACACTGTGCGGCCAGAGCGCGGACTCGCGCTGGGCAATGAACGGGGAATGAATGAGTGGGATGTAGGTAAAGGATACGTCATGAGATTTTGAAAAAGATGCCCGTGCGTTCTGAATTACCAATCATTTTTGGGCAACGGTTTTAGACGCGAATTTTTCTGCTGCGGATTAATGCAGGTATTAATAGCCAAGTGGGAATCGCCTTTACAGGGTGGGATGCGGAGGCAGAGTCGCGGGATGATTTTTATGCGGAAGCTGCGCACTGTGCTTTGGGTTTTGTTTTGCGGGGTGCTTTGCGTCGGCGCGATGGGGGCGGAGGCTCGGCGGCCTAATTTGGTTTTTGTGATGAGTGACCAGCAGTCGTTCGACATGCTGGGTTGCTACGGGAATAAACAGATCCTCACGCCGCAACTTGATGCGTTTGCGGGGGAGGGGATTCGTTTCAACACCTGCATTTCGAGCCAGCCGGTGTGCACGCCGTTTCGCGGGATGTTGCTGAGCGGTCAGCATCCGCTGCGCAACGGGGCTTTCAAAAATGATGTGCAGATGCTGCCGGGGGAGGGGAAGTATTTTGGCGAGGTGTTGCGGGATGCGGGGTATCGGCTGGGGTATTTTGGAAAGTGGCATCTTTTCGGCGGGAACCGTGACCGGGCGATTCCGGCGGGGCCGTTTCGCTATGGGTTTGATCACGATTTTCTCTCGAACAACTGCACGCTGCTCTTTGATGCGGCGCGTGCTTTTTACTGGGATGCGCAGGGGCGCAAGCAGCTTTACGGGGATTGGGAGCCTTACGGGCAGACGAAGCAGGCGCGGCGGTTTATCGCGGAGAATGCGGAGCGTCCGTTTGCGGCGTTCATCGCGTGGCATCCGCCGCACAACTGGCAGACGCAGGCGGGCTATGCTGCGCCGAGGGAGCTGGCGGAGCTTTACGATGCGGGGAAAATCACGCTGCGCCCGAATGTGGCGGACACGCCGAGACACCGGAAGATGTATCACGGTCACATGGCGATGTGCTCGGGGATTGATAAGGCGTTTGGCGAACTGATGCAGGAGCTGAAGGATCGCGGGTTGGCGGAAAATACCATCGTGGTTTTCACGTCGGACCACGGCGATATGCTGATGTCGCACGCGTGGCCCTACAACAAAGGCGTGCCGGAAAATGAGTCGGTGCATGTCCCGCTGCTGATGCGCTGGCCGCAGAAGCTGAAGCCACGGGTGAGCGATTTGCTTTTCGGGACGCTGGATTTTATGCCGACGCTGCTGGGGATGATGGGGGTGCCCGCGCCGGACACTTGCGAGGGGAGGAATTTGACGGAGGCGATTTTCAAGGCGGACGACAAGGCGGTGGAGTCGGTGCCGTTGTTTCATTTCGCGGGGAACTGGCGTGGCATTTACACGAAGCGCTACACATACGCGTTCGACCTTTCGGAAAAGGATATCGGGGAGGATGCGCTATCCGCAGGCCGCCCGCGCTACGCCTGCCTCTATGATCGCGAGGCCGACCCGCACGAGATGCGCAATTTATTCGATGCGCCGGAGCACGCCGCGCTGCGCGAGAAACTCCACGCGCAGACGCTGGCGTGGATGAAGAAATTCGGCGACACGGGCGTGCTGGTGAAGGAATTAACGAGGCAGGTGATGGTGGATGAGGACATCGGCCCCGATCCTGGTCGCGGCGACAGTCCGTTCGGGCAGGGGCGGCTGAAAGGCAGGCCGATTGATTTGCTAGGCAAGGCGGACACGGGAAAATAATCGCCTAAGAGGGGAGGGCTTCGTGAGTGATTGAACGCACCTTCCTTCACCTATGAAAAAATCCTTCAGCTTGTTTGTTGCTCTTTTGGGCGTGTCATTTCTCACGGCGGCGACGGCATCAGCAGGCCAGCCCGAGAAAGGGCCGGTGAAAGTTTATATTCTTGCAGGCCAGTCGAACATGGATGGTCAGGCAAACATCGCGACGATTGATTTTCTAAGCGAAGACCCCGATCCGGCGCGTGCTGCGTTGCTGAAAGTTTTCAAGCCAAACGGAAAGCCGATGACCCGTAGTGATGTGTGGGTGACGAGCGATGATGTCTCCAACGAACTCCAGCCGGGATTTGGCGGACGCAAGGATTACTCCAAGCTCGGCAACAACATCGGGCCGGAATACGGCTTCGGCTACTAC
>JBEIQV010000347.1:0-3155 GCA_040376335.1 Verrucomicrobiia bacterium
GAGTAGTCGTGCAGCAAGCAACGCGGTGAGACCGACCGGGCCGGGCGTGCTGATGATCACTTCGGTGAAACCTTCGCGCTGGATGTAGTCGAGCATCTGCAAGACCGGCGGGAAGCTCAGCTTTTGCAGTTCGTATTCCGGCAGCTCGAACTCGCCGACTGGCTCGAAGTTTTTCAGCGGGATGCCCGTGATCGTGCTCGCCATCCGGCTTGTCACGACGGTGAGTTGATCGCCGTTTTCGATGGTGGCGGCCGTCATGCGGCGAATGGTCGTTGCCACGCCGTTCACGTCTTCGAGCGTGTCCGTGAACCACGCGCGCTTCGTGTTTTGGAGCATCGGCGCGGTTTCGCCGGAAAAGGCGCGGCTGATTTCGCCCAACCACGCGCGGTCCGGTGCGAGCTGTCGGAACGCGACAAAATACGGCGCGATGGAGAGCGCGACGGGCACCAGCATCGAGACATCCTGAATTGCTTCGATGAGCTTTCCGCCGCTCAGTTTTTTCACGAACGACGTGAAGAAACGATAGAGCAGACGGTCGGCAAACATACACGCCGTGATGAACGCTCGGCGCTCCGGCTCCGTCACACCGCTGGTCGCTTTGGCTAGGAGCGTCTGCACTTCGCTGTCGCGAAAAGTCGCCGCGAACTGCCGCCAGATGCTCGCATTCTTCGGCTTCGCCATCTCGAAGATTTGGCCGTTCATGATTCCCTGCGCGAGGAACCCCATCTTTTCACCAAGCGAAAACTCCGTCGGATTCGACCCCTCCATGAAACGCGAAAACGCCTTGCCTGCGAGGCCGCCGCCCTTCAGCGCCGAGACTTTTTCCGACGCGAAGCGAAACACCGTTCCATAAAGCCCGTGCGCATGCGCCAGTGGCGTGCCGCCCACGCCGCCCGCCGTGCAGCGCCCTTCGCGTAGCTCGATGAGGAAAGCGGACGCATCCGCGACGTTCGCAGTCTCCGTCCACGCGTGTGCTGTGAAAAGTCCGCTGCGATCATTGCTGCCGCCGACGAGCACTTTTTTCCACGCTCGCTCGTGGGTCGGCGCGAGGTTGTGTCGGTTCGACAACTCCTCGATTTTTCCCGGCGTCAGTCCTGCGAGGAGAAAGCGGGCCACTTCGCTGGTTAGGGCGTCGCGCGTGCCATTCACGCCCTCGAAATGCCGGAACAGCAACACGAGCTTTTCGATGTGCGCGGGGCTGATGCGTCCATCGCCACGATGCAGCGGATGCGCCACTCCGTGCCCGAGTCCGTGTTCGACGAGGTATTGCTGAAGGTCGTAGATATTCTCGCGCAACCGCTGAATTTCCCGGTGCTCCGCTTCGCTCAACCCCCACACGAGCAGATGCACCTTCGCGCGATCCTCTGGGAATTGCGCCGTCACTTCCTCGCTCAGAAAAACACCCGGCTTTCCCGCCACAGCGAGGCATCCATCCAGCGTGTCGCGATCGGTGAGCGTGAAAAAATCCATTCCACGTTCGCGTGCCTCTTCAAAAAGCGCCGCCGGCTCAGCATAGCTCGCAGGCAGACCGACTCGCCGGAAAAGCCATTCCGCAGCCGGGCCGCTGTGTTTCGAGTGCAGGTGCAAATCCGCGCGCATATCTCCGAGCACTCTGCGCGAGCACCCGCACCCGGCGCGAGAATCTTCCGTAGCGAATTAGCCGCGGGTGCTTTCGACGGAGATGATTTCTCCGGCGTCGCACTCGATGCGCAGCGCGATGGGGCGGCAGCAGACCGTGCAGTCCTCGACTGTGGAGTGGCTGCCTTGCGAGGTGTCGGCGGTGCTTGGAAATACTTCGCCGCAATACGGGCACTCGACTTCGATTTCGACGACGTAATCCACGCTCCTATTTGAGCTTCAAGCGTGGCGCGTCATTCCACAGGTCTTCGAGGCGGTAGAGTTCGCGTTTGCTTGGGTGGAAGAGGTGCACAATCACGCTGCCGAAATCCACGACGACCCACTGGCTGAGCGGGAAGCCGTCCACGCCGAGCGGGCCGACGCTGTGTTTCTTTCGCATGGTCTCGGTGATTTCGCCGGCGATGGCCTTTAGCTGTGGCTCGGATGCACCGGTGCAAATGACGAAGAAATCTGTGAATGTGGAAATGCCCCGAAGGTCCACGACGATGATGTCTTCGGCTTTTTTGTCGGCGGCGATTTGTGCGCTGAGACGCGCGAGTTGTTCTGAGTTAATGGTTTTCTCCTTGGTAAAGTTGATGTGCTTCGATGATCGATCGCACGGCTTCCGGAACGAAGTAACGGATGCTTCGCCTTTCGGCAACCCGCTTGCGCACTTCGGTCGCCGAAATATCGAAACGACGCTGGATGCGTGGGAAGTCGTGGGGCGGTGAATTTGCCGCATCGCGCTCGAAAACGACGAATTTTACGAGTGTGCGCAGTTCCCCGATGCGCCGCCATGCTGGCAGGTCGCGCACATTGTCCTGGCCGATGAAATAGAACAGTTCGTCGCCCGGCGTGCGCGCGCACCATGCCTCGACAGTTTCCACGGTGTAGCTCGGGCCTGCGCGGTGGACTTCGGAGTCGTCGCATTCAAAACGGGGCTCGCCTGCGATGGCAGCGCGCACCATTTCCAGCCGCAGTGCTGGCGATGCGAGCGTGGCATTTTTAAAAGGCGAACACGCGGCGGGGATGAAGACGACACGATCCAGCGCGAGCTGTTCCATCGCCTCGCGGGCGAGAATCAGGTGCCCGTGGTGGATGGGATCAAAGGTGCCTCCGTAGAGCGCGGTGCGCATGGTTCGTAGTCTTGGCGGATGCGCGGCTGCTGTCGAGCCGCCGGGTGCGCTATCCCTCGAAAGCGCGGATGGCGAGGGTCACGTTGTGGCCGCCGAATCCGAAGCTGTTGTTGAGGGCGACGCGCACTTTGGCCTCGCGGGCGGTGTGCGGGACAAAGTCGAGGTCGCACTCTTCGCCGGGGTTATCGAGGTTGATGGTCGGCGCGATGATTCCGGTCTGGATGCTCTTCACGCAGACGATGGTTTCCACGACACCCGCGGCTCCGAGCAAATGGCCGGTCATGCTCTTGGTGCTGCTCACGGGGACGCGCTTTGCGTGGTCTCCCATCACGGCTTTGACGGCGCGGACTTCCGCCACGTCGCCAACCGGTGTGGATGTGCCGTGTGCATTGATGTAGTCCA
>JBEIQV010000036.1:0-17146 GCA_040376335.1 Verrucomicrobiia bacterium
CGCGGGGCTGCTTTTTGTAATCGAGAAGCTGTATCCGCATGAAAAGAAATGGCTGCACTCGGATGGGCAGGAAATCCCAGATCTCGCACACACGGCGTTCACGAAGGCGTTCGTGCAACTCCTCATTATTTCGCTGACGTGGCTGGGCCTTGCGACTGTGGTGGGTGGGGAGAGCGGTTCGGGATTCTGGCCGAATGAATGGCCGATGTTTTTTCAAGTGACTCTCGCGCTCGTCGTGGCGGAGTTCGGGCTCTACTGGGCGCATCGTGTGGCTCATGAGTGGATGCCGCTCTGGTGGTTTCATGCGGTGCATCACAGCTCGAAGAAATTGTGGTTCTTCAACACGGGCCGCTTCCACATCGTTGACACGCTGAAGAGCGTCATCTTTTCCGCGCCGCTGCTCGCGCTGGCGGGGACGCCGAAGGACGTGGTGCTGTGGTTCGGAGCGATTACGGCCTACATCGGTTTTTTGACGCACTGCAATATCCGCATGAAATTTGGAGTGCTGAGTTACATCTTCAACACGCCTGCGCTGCATCGCTGGCATCACTCGATGGATCCGCGCGAGGGGAATAAAAACTACGGCGAGAATCTCATGATCTGGGATTTGATTTTTCGCACCTACTACGACGACACCAAGCGTCGCCCGCCGGCGGAAATCGGTATCAAGGACGCCATGCCGAAAGGATTCTGGGCCCAACTCGTGGAGCCTTTCCGTTGGAAGAAATTTCAGGCCGCAGCCAAGTCGGGCAAGGCGACTAAGGAACTGTTGTAATCCGGGAGAGGCTGTCAGTCGGATGATGGGCAGGGGCTTGCTAGAGGAGGACGAACCCGCATTATGCGGCGCATGAAAATGATTCTGCCCCTCAAGCAATTTACAATCGCCCTCGCTTTGATTCTGACTTTGGGCTGCGTAGCAACCGGTGCGGAGAAACCGAACGTGCTCCTCATTTGCGTGGATGATCTCAAGCCGTTGCTCGGCTGCTACGGCGACAAGCGCATCCAGTCTCCGAATCTCGATAAACTCGCCGCACGCGGGCTGTTGTTTGAGCGCGCGTATTGCAATCAGGCGGTCTGCGCACCTTCACGCAATGCGCTGCTTACTGGCGCCCGCTCCACGACGCTTGGGATCTATGATCTGCACACAAATTTCCGGCGCTCAGTGCCCGATGCGATCACGCTTCCGCAATATTTCAAGCAGCACGGTTATCGCGCCGAGGCGATGGGGAAGATTTTTCATGTGGGACATGGCAACCACGAAGACCCGACATCGTGGAGCGTGCCGCACATGCAGGAGAAGTCGATCGCCTACGTTCTGCCGGAAAGCAAAGGCGGACATCCGCTCACGCGCGAAGAGGCGTTTTTCGCCAGCCGCAACCCGACTAATCTTCCGCGCGGTGCCGCTTATGAATCCGCCGACGTGCCCGACACCGATTATCCCGATGGGAAAATCGCGGACGAGGCGATCCGCCGTTTGCAGTCCGCGAAGGCGAAACCAACGGAACCGTTTTTCATGGCCTTGGGTTTTTTGAAACCGCATCTGCCATTTTGCGCGCCGAAGAAATATTGGGACCTCTATGAGCGTTCGTCTCTCACGCTTCCTACGCTGCGCAATCCGCCCGAGGGTGCGCCAAAGTATGCGCCGACGACATGGGGTGAACTGCGTCAATACAGCGACATGCCAGAGAGCGGCCCGCTAACCGATGAGCAGGCGCGCACGATGATTCACGGCTATCACGCTGCGCTGACTTTCGTTGATGCGCAGATTGGAAAGGTCATGGATGAACTGGAGCGCCTCGAACTTGCGAAAAACACCATCGTCGTGCTGTGGGGCGACCACGGCTGGCATCTCGGCGACCACGGCTGGTGGTGCAAGCATTCCAATTACGAACAAGCCACGCGCATCCCACTGCTCATCATCGCGCCCGGCGTGACCAAGCCCGGCACACGCACGCAGGCGCTCGCCGAATCCGTGGATTTGTATCCCACGCTGTGCGAACTCGCCGGCCTGCCTCAGCCGAAAACACCACAGCCGCTCGACGGGAAAAGTCTCGTCCCCGTGTTGGGCGACCCTTCACATGCGAGCAAGGAAGCCATCTTTCACGCATACCCCCGCAACCGCCAGCAAGAGGGCGCTATATTGGGCCGTGCGGTGCGGACTGAGCGTTACCGTTTAGTGGAATGGAAAAAACCCGGTGCCGCGAATGAAACCGCCGAGTTTGAACTCTACGACTACCAAACCGACCCGCTGGAAACAAAAAACCTCGCGAGCGATCAGTCCGAAGTCGTCGCAAAACTCCGAGCAATTCTCGCCAAGGAGCCGGAAGCTAAGGCGCAGACTAAAGCAGCAAAAAATTGAATTGATACTAGCGAGGCCCCCAAGCGGAACTAGGGTTCTGCTATTAGATTTGAGCCATATAAAATCCGAATGCTTCGGTTCCTTTCCCACCTCTCACGCTGCCGCTCAATCCATGATCTTTGACTACATTTAACCCTCTTTTTACTGTCTTCTTTTCGAGGAAAGATCACTTCCGGCGGCAGATCAAGCGGGCTTGTGCTTGGTGACTGGTAATTGGGGGCACGCCCCGTAAATAGCGCGCACAGCGCGAAAAAAAATCCGAATTGTGATTCACTGATGGAATGGCCGCAAAGGAACGCAAAGACTGGTAAGCACTGACCTCTGCGCTTTCGCGGTTACTTCGTGATGGGCTCCCAGACGTGGTTTTTCTGGGCTTCGCGGAAGCCCTGATTGGTGGGCTTGAGTTTCCAGATTTCGATTTTTTTCAACACAGTGGGTGCGCCGATGCTGAAGGCGCTGAAGCCGGGTCTGCCCCGGTAGTCGGCGTGCTCGGCGAGCATGGCCTGACGGTCGTTGACGAAGACTTCGACGAGGAATTTGTCCACGAAGATGCGCACGTCCACGTCCTCGCCCTTGGGGAGGCTGGCGATGTTGAAGGGGGCCTCGGCGGTGCCGACACGGAGCGTGCCGTTTTCGGGGCGGAAGGTGATGGGGAGGCCGCCGCCTTTGCCGTCGGAAAAAAGGGTGAAGCCGAAGAGTTTCCGATCGGCTTGGTCGCGGGGGATATTGACGTGGATTTCGAGGGAGTCGCCATCGAGGTTGGTGATGAGGGTGCCTACGGGGTTGTTGGCGAGGAGGTCGGCCTTGGCTTTGACGGTGAAATTCTCGAAGGAGACGGGTTCGTAGCGGAGGGTTTCGAGTTCGCGGAGGGGTTTGATGCGCAGGGTGGAGTCGTCGGCGAGGCTGAGTTCGCGCGGGAGGGACTGGATGGTGCGTTTATCCATGGAGCCGTCGTTTTTGCCGAGGGTGGCGAGCCAGGCCCACATGACGCGGCGTCCATCCGGCGTGAGCAGGCTCTCGGGCGCAAAGTAATCCACGCGCCATTGTTTCATGCCGAAGAGGCTCTGGTTTTCGCGGCGCCAGTTCATTCGAGCGTGGATTTGCGGGACGAATTGCTCGGTCTTTGCATCCCAATCGCCGATGTAGTAGCGGCAGCCGATGTGGTGGCTGATGCACAGGAGCATCCACTTTTTGCCGATGGGAAAGAAGTTCGCGCAGGAGATGTCCTCACCATAGGCGACGTCGGGCATATTGTGCTTGAGGAATTCGCCAACGTGCGTCCAGGTTTTCAAATCCTTGGATTTAAGCAGCGGAGGTTTTTCGCCGCCGGAGATGGCGTAGTATGTATCGCCGATGAGGAAGCAATCGGGATCCCAGTGATTGATTTTCGCTTCGGTGCCATCGGGCTTTCGCACGTCGAGGGGAAAGGGTTTTTCCCAATCGGTGAGCTTGCGATCCGTGGCGATGGCGATCTGGTTTTTACCCGAATTCTGACCGTGATAGATGGCCGCAGCCTTGCCTTCCTTGGTGAGGAAGCCGGTGCCGCTGAACATACCGTGGCCTGTGAAGGAGGGCTGCAATTTCGTGGGCTGCCACGTCCAGTGCAGCATATCGGGGCTGGTGACGTGGATGAAGGAGAAGGATTCCCGGCCCTTCCACGGGTGGGCCAGGATGTAGTGCATGTGGTAGGTGCCATCGAGGAAGAAGGCCGCGTTTGGGTCGCCGGGCGCGCTACCGCCGCCGGGGTGCATGAGGTGAAAATTCAGCGCGAGATCGTCGGGGGCTGCGGCGGGCGTGGTGGGCTCTGGAGCTTTATCCTCGGCGTGAAGCGCGGCGAAAGGAGCGAGCAATAGCGCGGCAAGGAGTGTGAGGCGGGCGGAGGAATTGCGGGTGGTTGTGTGCATGGTGAGTTGGCGATGTTGCTACGGGGCTTTAGCGCCGTGGGCAAGTTTCGGAAGTGTCCTGTTTTGAATTTGGAAGCCACGAAGGGGAAATTGTCGCACCTACGGGATGGGCCGACTTCACCGAGCGTGAACTGTGATCGGTGATCGGAGCACCCCGCGCCAGCGGGGCGCGTGCGTCTGTGGCACCCTGCCTAGATCATCTGCTCGGCGAATTCGCGGGGGTCGAAGAAGCTGAAGTCCTCGGCTTTTTCGCCGGTGCCGATGAAGCGGGTGGGGATGCCGAGTTCGTTCTGGATGGCGACGATGATGCCGCCTTTGCCAGAGCCGTCGAGCTTGGTGCAGATGATGCCGGTGAGCTGGGTGGCGCTGTGAAATTCGCGGGCTTGGGCGAGGGCGTTGGAGCCGGTGGTGGCGTCCACGACGAGGAGGGTTTCGTGGGGTGCGGAGGGGTCGGCTTTTTGGAGGACGCGTTTCACTTTGCCCAGCTCGGCCATGAGGTTGTGCTTGGTGTGGAGGCGGCCTGCGGTGTCGCAGATGATGAATTCGATATTCTCGGCCTCGGCCTTGCGGTAGGCGTCGTAGCAAAGTGCGGCGGGGTCGGCGTTGTATTGGCCTTTGACGATGGGCGCGCCGATGCGCTCGGCCCAGATGCCGAGTTGCTCGATAGCGGCTGCGCGGAAGGTATCGGCTGCGGCGAAGAGGACGCTGTGACCGCGTTTTTTGAGCAGTGCGCCGAGCTTGGCGGTGCTGGTGGTTTTGCCGGTGCCGTTGACGCCGACGACGAGGATGACTTTGGGTTTGTTGGGAAGCGGGCGGAGCATCCACGGTTCGCGCGGGAGGATTTTGGTGATTTCCTCGCGGGTGACTTCTATCGCGGTGTCGCCGGTGGGCTGGTCTTTGAGCGCCTGGAGGTTTTTCAAAATGCGCGTGGTCATCGGAAGGCCGAGGTCGGCGCGGATGAGGAACTCTTCGAGTTCGTCCCAGTCCACGGGTTTGCCTGTGATTTTCTGCCAGAGGTTTTTGAGAAAGCCGAATGCCATGGGACTCAATGCGATGCGCGGGGTGCTAAAAGTTACTGTGCCTTGGCGGCGGGTGCGGTCGGGGTCTTGGGGGCTTTGGGTGCCTTGGCAGTCGGGGGCTTGCCTTCGCTTGCTGGATTTTTCTGCTGCTGCGGAACGTTGGCGGTGCGGAGCGGGCGGGTGAGTTCGGTTTTGATTTTGTCGAGGACGCCGTTGACGAATCTTCCGCTCTCCTCGCCGCCGAAGCGCTTGGCCGCGTCTATCGCTTCGTTGATGGCGACGATGGGTGGCGTCTCGAGGCAGAAAAACATTTCATACACAGCGAGGCGGAGGATGTTTCTGTCCACCATGTTGAGGCGGCTGATGATGAAATTCTGAAGATGCCGCGCGAGGCGTTCATCTATCTCGGTGACGTGCTGGTTGACGCCGTTGATGAGTTGCTCCGCAAACAAGCGCACGGGCTCCGGTGAGTCTCGGAGTTCCCAGAAATCGGTGCGCAAATCGAGGCGGCGTTCGCCGTGGGCGTCGAGTTGGTAGAGATATTGGATGGCGGCCTCGCGGCCTTCGCGTCGTCTGCTCATGGAAAAGAATCAGTCCCGGAGTTCGTCGAGCATCGTCAACATGCGAACGGCAGCGCGGGCGGCCTCGGTGCCACGGTTGAGTTCGGAGTCGGCGGTGCAGCGGGCGATGGCTTGCTCGCCTTCTTCAAAGACGAGGACTTCGTGGAGGACTGGAACTTTAAAGCGGAGGGAAAGGTCGAGCAGGGAATTGGTGACAGCGGTGGCGATGAGCTCGGCGTGGCGCGTCTGCCCTTCCCAAATGACGCCGAAGGCAAATATCGCATCCACGCCGCCGCGCAGCGCGAGCGCCTGCACGCCGAAGGGAATTTCAAACGAACCCGGGACGCGCACAACTTCGATATCGGAGCCCGGGGCGATGACGCCGAGTTCGGCGACAGCTCCCTCGATCAGCCCGTCCACCAGGTCTTCATTGTAGCGACTGGCGACGATGGCCAGACGCCTTGGTGCGGTGAGCGGGTCTGGTCGATCTGGTAATTCTGCGGACATAAGGGCGCGCAACGTAGCGTCTCCTGCGTATGTGGCAAGCGGTTGCGTGCGGCGTGATCCGCGTGCGCGCAAAGAATCCCGCGCTTTTCGATGGTGAAACGCATTTTTCCAAACCCCGCGCTTGCACGAAAAGCCTAAGCCTTCACTCTGCGCGCGCTCTTTCTCTCTGCATGAAAAACATCGCACTCTTCCTCACGCTCACCACCACCATCCATGCCGCAGGCGCACCCTCTGCATCGGTCTCCACACCGCCGCCCGCGCTCACTGGCGAGTGGAGCAAGCAGCAGATCACCGAGTCCTTCTGGGCCGAGGGCGCTTGCGTGGCCGATGTGAACAAGGACGGCAAGAACGACATCCTCAGCGGGCCGTTCTGGTATCAAGGGCCGGACTTCAAAAAGGCGCACGAGATTTACAAAATGGAAAAGGCCTTCGACCGGAAAAAGGAGGACGGCACGGTGGAAAAAGTCCCCGGCTTCAAAGGATTCCTCGGCGGCGTGAACGAATACTCGAACAACTTCGTCTCCTACGCCTACGACTTCAACGGCGACGGCTGGATGGACTATCTCGTCGTCGGCTTCCCCGGCGCGGAAACTTTCTGGTGGGAAAACCCGCAGGGCAAAGACGAACTGTGGCAGCGCCACACTGCCGTGAAAGTCACCGACAACGAATCGCCGATGTTTGTGGATGTGAACGGCGACAAAATCCCCGACCTCCTCTGCATGAGCGGCGGCACCATCGGCTACGCTACGATGGATCCGAAAAACCCGAACGAAGTCTGGAAGTGGAACGCTGTGTCGGGGAAAGATGGTCGCTTTCAAAAATACACCCACGGCATCGGCGCGGGCGATGTGAACGGCGACGGACGCGTGGACATTCTCGAAGCTGGCGCGTGGTGGGAGCAGCCTGCGAATTGGGACGGCGTTGCACCGTGGACCAAGCACGATGCGCAATTCGGCAGCGGCGGCGCGCAGATGTATACGTATGATGTGAACGGCGACGGCAAAGCCGACATCATCACCGCGCTCGCCGCGCACGGACTCGGCCTCGCGTGGTTCGAGCAGACAAATGACGGTGGCGCGCAAGGCTGGAGCAAACACCTCATCACCGGCACCAAGCCCGGCGAGGGAGAAACCGGCGTCATTTTCTCCCAGCCGCACGCGATTGATCTCGTGGACATGAACGGCGACGGCATCAAAGACATCGTCACCGGCAAACGCTTCTGGGCCCACGGCCCCGGCGGCGATCCCGATCCGAACGCATGGCCGGTGCTGTATTGGTTCGAGTTGAAACGCGCTGGCAGCAAAGCCAGCTACACCGCGCACATCGTTGACGACAACAGCGGCGTCGGCACGCAAGTCATGGCTACCGACGTGAACGGCGACGGCAAACCCGACATCGTCGCCGCCAACAAGCGCGGGGTCTTCGTCCACACGCGCAAGTAGCGCGGCTCGCACAGCCGCTGGAAAAAGCATGAAACGATTGACTGCCATTTTCCTTTGGCTCGCAGTTCTCACGATTTGTGGTCCAACAAAGGCAGCGGAGGAGATTGCGCAGGTAAAAGACATCGCACAACTACGCGCTCTAAAGCCGATTCGCCTTAAGGACGGCACCGATATCCGTCTAGGCATTGGGGACGGTGGTCGGGATGCCGACCCATGGAAGTTGATCTATTGTCTCGTCAAAAATGCAGAGAGTAAAAATGGAACGCAGATAAGTATCAGCGGGAAAATTTCCGGAGAAATCCTTGGGCCAGTTTTTTATGACTGCGTCGCTGCAAATGACGATCGCGAGCGGGGACGGCCGAAGGTCGAAATTGAGATAAAAATGGATGATGTAGCGCCGCGCGCTGAGGAGGATTTATTTTGCGGCCTCATTTTACTGGCGCACAAAGGCGTTCACCTCACGCAAGTCATGGTGCAGGACGGCACGGTTTTGCAGGAGATGAAGTTCACCGTCGCCACTGAGCCAGCGTGCTTCTGGCAAAATTTTGCTGACGAGCAACAGTTTTTGGCGGGCAAGGATAATACAAGCGGGACCTGCGTTGACCGCGATACCTTTGCCGTGCATCCAAGATTCGACGGCACTTACCCGATTTTTAGAATCAACGAAAATACAAACCCTGCACAATTCCCTGACACTGGAGTCCGCAATAAAGATCGCGGAAACTTTCTGCCGGGTGCCATCTCCCTGAAAGGCTGCGAGTTTTTCCAGAAAGTCGCCACGGCACCACACAAGGTCAGCAGGAAATTCTATCCTCTGCACCTTTCGTTAAACGGGGACGCTTTCGTGATCGAATCCGTGGTTCCGATGATGGACATGTTTGATGATACTTTGCTGGCACGATGGTGGGTAAACGGTAAACCCATAGCGGCAAAACGAACCAATGAGTTCAGGCAAAAGGCGAGAGGCAGACTTGTTGATTTTATTAAGACTGCGAAAGTGGCGTTTGATTTACCCAAGTGCCTTGGAAAGGTCAAAGTGGGCGACAAGGTAAAGTTACAAGTGCTCTACAGCCTTGACGGCTACACGCCGATTCCATTGGGACATCGCGATGGAGAAGACGCTGCAAGAGGTGAAACTCCTTGGGAAAACAACATGACGCCGCCTTTGCTCAGCAACCCGCTTGAATTTACCATCACCAAGGAATTATTTTCCTTCGTCGGACGAACAGAAAAAGTGCCTACTGCCACCCTGAACGAATGGAAATCCAAGTGACAACAATACAGGAGTCAGCAACAAACGCGGAGTCTTCGTCCACACGCGCAAGTAGCGCAGGTTGCTCGACATTTTCACAAAGCCTGCAACGCATGAAAACCATCTGCCGTTTCGCTTTGTCGTTCCTGTTCGCGTTCGCCGCCGTGTGCGCAAATGCCGCGCCTGCGATGCCGAATCGTTTCTTCGCGATGGACACTGCGGGCGGCTCGCTCGATTTGTTGAAGGAACTCGGCTACGCGGGGCAGGCGGGCACTTTCCGTGGAAATGCGGATGACGCCGCGCGGCAGATTGCCGAGCTCGAAAAGCGCGGCATGACCATGTGCGCCATCTACGCCGGAGCCAAGTTGAACAAGGACGGTTTTCACTTCGGCGGGGATTTCGCAAAGTTGCTCGCCGCGCTGAAAGGGCACGACGTGCTCATCTGGATTCACACCAGCAGCAAAGACTTCCGCCCCTCTGCCGAGGAGGGCGACGCGATTGCCGTCCCCGCACTGCAACAACTCGCCGACCAGGCCGCCGCAGCGGGCCTGCGCATCGCCATCTACCCGCATCGCGACATGTGGACGGAGCGCGTGCAGGACGGCATCCGCCTCGCAGAAAAAGTGAACCGCAAAAACTTCGGCGTGACCTTCAATCTCTGCCACTGCCTCTCCGTCGGCGACGGCGAAAAAATTCCGCAACTGCTCGAACAAGCCAGCCCGCATCTTTTCATGGTCACCATCAATGGAGCCGACACCGGTGGCACGAATTGGCAGCAACTCATCCAGCCCCTCGGTAGCGGCACCTACGATCCGGGCATCGTGCTCCGCAAACTGCAACAACTCGCCTACACTGGCCCCGTCGCGTTTCAGGGCTTTGGCATCGGCGGAGACCGCCGCGAAATCCTCACTAAAACCATGCAGGCATGGCAGACCCTCAGCGGGCAGACGGCGAAGTAAAGTGCAGTGGATACATACTTGCACAGGGCCTGCGCGGTTCTAGGCTTGGTGCATGAACTTCATCGAAATTCTCGAATCCCGCATCGCTCCAGCCATCGTCTTTCCCACGGTAGTGAAAGGCGTGCTCACGCTCACCCACGACAACACGAGCGGAGCGGGCGAGGACCTCGTGGTCACTCAGACCGGTGTGGATACATTCACAGTCACCGACACGTTGCCAGCCATGGACGCCGGCTTTGGTCCCTTCACGGGCGTGAAGAGCATCGCGGTGAAATATGGAAGCAACAACAGCACTCTCGATCTCAAGGTCTCCACGGACGGACTTTCTGGCGCGCTCAATATCACGACGACGGGCGGCACAAATACCTTCGACCTCTCCACGGTCAACGGCACTTCGGGCCGCATCGTGGGGAAAGTGAACATCATCGGCGCAAGCGGCAGCGATAGCGTCAGTGTCAGCGACGGCATCGCGATCTCTTCGCCCGTGACATTCGACGGACATGGCGGCTCGGACTCATTCTATCCATCGAACGCTTACCTCGTGAAAAAACTCACACTCGAGTCCGTCGAGAACATCACCACCGCCACCAACACGCCTGTTTTCATCGGCGGTATGGTTGTGGAAAATGAAGACGCTGGCTCCGGTGTGGTGTTTGATCTGAACAGCTTCGCGGTCATCGGTGGAAAGCTCACTTACTGCGGAAGTGCAACGGTGGACGACAACGTGACCATCGAAAGCCAGGTCACCGGCCCTGCGCTGCTCATGCTTTTTGGTGGCAGAAATAATGTGAGCGTTGCCGGAACTTTCGCTTCCTCACTCACCGTCACCGGTGGCAGCGGGGACGACAGTATCTTTTTCAACTCACGCCAGACGAACTTCACGAACGGAGAGGAGGATTACATCAACCCAAGCATCGGAGGCGCACTCACGATGAAGCTGGGTGACGGCACCAATGACGTCACACTCGGCGGAGGCGCATTTTTCGCGAAAGGGCTCACTCTCACCACCGGCGCGGGCGCTGACACTGTGAACTTCACCAAGTTTAACGCGTTGAAGAACGTCACGCTCACTCTCGGTAATGGCGCGAACACTCTCAACGGCACGACCGCTGCACTGGACAACGCATACATTGCAGGCGTGTTCAAATACACCGGAGGCACTGGCGTTGACACGCTCGACATCAATCATCTCATCGTCGGCACCATGAATGTGAAACTCGGCAACGGTGCCAATGGCATCACGGGCGCTGGCCGAGTCATCGGCAAATCCGCCGCCATCCAGGGCGGCATCGACATTGATACGCTGAACTTCGCCCTCGCGAGCAATACCGCTGCGCTCACTGTGAAGCTGAATGCCAGCGACGACAAACTCACCTTCCTCGGCGGCGCACTTGCCAAAGTGACACTCGATGGCGGCATCGGCGACGACACGCTGGTCGGCGCATTGCTGCTCCCTGCGGTGAAGAAGATCACTGGCTTCGAGGTGTGGTTTACTTAGTCGCAACTTTACGGTCAGGCCCGGTATGGGGCTACGCGCCATGGCGGACTGCGTGGAAAATTGCCGACGAGATGAGCTTACTGCGGGGCGGACTTTGAAAGCGGGACGGTTTCGCTGGTGCCGTCGTTTTTAAGCTGGAACAGCCGGTCGTGAAATTCCTTGAGCGTGGAGCGGTGGCCGACGCTGACGAATGTGATGCCGGAGGCGCGCAGCTTTTCGTAGAGGAAGCGTTCATTTTCCTCGTCGAGCGCGCTGGTGGCTTCGTCGAGAAAGGCGATGGCGGGCTTTTTCAAAAAGAGCCGGGCGAAGGCGACGTGGTCTTTCCGCCCTTGGACTAGCTCTTCACGGCTGACTAAAACGTCGTGAGAATGACCGCAGATTTTGAAGTGCGGCACTACCAGCGGAAGCCGGAGAGCTAGTCTTGCTCTTCCTTCTGATTCTCCAAATTACGCTCTTCCGCGTAATCAATCGCCAGACCGAAGGCGATGTATTGGGCTATCAAAAGAGGAATTCCGAGAAGCAACGTGATTAACGATTTAAACACTCCTCGCCAACTTAATTGCACTACGTCAATCAACCCCGAGATACAGGCGATAATGACAAAAATTAAAGTCAACAAACGCCCGATTTGAAGCCAAATGAAAACGCTTCGACTGTAGCTTTTGCGCCGAGGACCAACCAGCACACGCCGCGGCGGAGTGAGGAATACCGGGCGAGGGGCACCACACTGGGGGCAGTGCGGCTCGGTGTTCTCGTATCCGTTTTGGCAGCGCGGACAGATTGGCATGGGGGACGGTCAGTTCGCGGTTACGCGCCCATGCCGTCTTCAAAGCTGCCGCCTGCTTGTGGGAAGCAGAGGTTTTTGGCGACGTAGGCGATGCCGTCGGCGGAGCAGTAATCGAGTTCCTTGTGGGCGCTTTCGGCTTCGACGACGAGCGGAGCGCTCGCGCATTTATGGAGCTTGGTGTAGCGGTCCTGGTAGCCGATGGCGAGGAGCAGCTCGGCGTAGCGGTGCATGTTGAGGTCGCCGCTGGCGAGGTCGGTGAACTGCATGGCGCGCTTGGGCCAGCTTGGTTCCATCGCACGGAGGGGGAAGCCACGGCGGACGACGTAGTTTTTCACATGAGCGGCATAGACGCGTTTGCCGACTTTGAGGAAGCGGGTTTCCCAGTCTTCGCCTTCCCAGCAGTGCGAGGGGTCGGCATTGACGCCGAGGCATTTGTCGCCGTCGCAGATGTCCACGAGCATGTTGAAGTCATCGGCGGTGGAGGCTCCGGTGCCGGGGTGGATTTCGTGGCAGAGGTAGATGCCGAGTTTGCGCGCGTGGTCGCGGAGTTTTTTGGTTTTCTTGACGAAGCGTTCCTTGCCCTCGGCGAGGAGGTCGTAGCCGGGGCCGGCCCAGAATCCCCACGGGTAGCCGGTGGCGAGTTCCCAGCCGAATGCGACGCCCCAGAACATGGGGACGGTTTTCACGCCGAGTTCCGCTGCTAGGTCGAGGAGCTTGAGGAGGTATTTTTCGTGCCACGCTTCGATTTTCTCGGGGGAGAGTTTCGCGACTTCGGGGGCGATGAAGGGGTGACCGCTCTTGGTGCCGGTCCAGATGGAAGTGTGAACCCAGAACGGGCAGTGCGCGCTGATGCCGTCGAGGCGCATTCCGCGATCTTCAAATGTGGTGCGGATTTCCTTGGCCTTTTTAAAGCCGCCTTTGCCGTCGCCGAGCATGTAGTTGCTGGGCTGTGCGCCCGCCGCGCCTGCGGCCTTGGCGTAGTCGAGGAATTGAGCGAGTGACTTGGCGCCGTGCTGTGCGCCTTCGATGGATGCGTGGTATGCGTTTTTGGCCATGTGTGTGTGGTAGGTTGGAAAGGGACTGGCCGATTAGCTTGCGGCGCGGGCGTTGGCAAATGGAAAGGTGCGTTTTTGCGGCCGGGTCATTTTTCTCCAAAGACTCCGGTGCTGGCCCGATTGGTTGACTCGCACGGTCGCGCCCGCTAACTCGGCGCGCCCTTTTTTTACCAACATGACTACGACACGCCTCACACTCGCTGCCCTCGCAGGGCTTTCACTCACCGCCATCGCCGCCCGCACCAATCAGGGACAGGAGATGGACTACGGACGTTTCCTCAGCGCGTCGTGGGACAATACGCAGGGAAAAAACACAGTCACCGGTCAGGGCTGCACGGCGAACAAGGGTATCGCGGTCAAACTCGGCAACAACGAAGGCGCGATGCTTTTTGACACCGACCTTTGCCGTTGGGCGGGCGGCTGGACGGGCGGATATGTGCATTATAATGGCGTCGCATTCACCGGTTCGCACGGTCCGAATCCCGGACCGGCGAAGGGTGTAAACTTGTTTTTCGAAACGAACCCGACTCCGACGTGGAGCAAGGCCGGCGTTTTCGCTGACCCGCGCAAACTGCCGAGCGGCCCGGGTGCCGCGAAGGTGCCTTTCGGCCCGCTGCCGAAGGACTGGGCGAAATATCACGGGCTGTTCCTACATGGCGACAATGTGGTGGTGGCTTACTCGGTCGGCGCGGCGTCGTTGCTGGAGATGCCGGCGATGGAAAAAGTGAGCGATGTGACTGTGCTCACGCGCACGACGAATGTGCTGACGGCTGGTGCGGCGAGCGGTGAGATTTTGTGGGCCGGCGAAGGTCAAATGGAAGAGAAGGACGGCGTGCTCGTCGTGACTCAGGGCGACAACCGCACGATCATCGCAGGGATCGGTCTGCCAGCGGATGCGAAGATTAAGGTCGCGGAGAAAACGGCGGTGCTCGAACTGTCTGCGTTCAAAGAGGGGGCGGCGTTCAAAATTGCCTACGCGAAAGGTGTGTCGGCGGATGAGGCGAAGCTGATCGCAGCGGCGAAGGGCGCGGCAAAAGCCGGCGACCTGCGCGCTTTCACCAAAGGCGGCGCATCGCACTGGCCGGAGGAATTGAAGACGAATCTGATCGCCGGCACGGCGGGCGAAAAGGACTCCTATGTCGTGGACACCGTCGAGGTGCCTTTTACGAATCCCTATAAAGCATGGATGCGCACTGGCGGGTTTGATTTCTTCAAAGACGGACGCATCGCAGTGAGCACATGGAGCGGCGATGTATGGATCGTCAGCGGCGTGAACAAGGATTTCAGCGGACAGGCGACATGGAAGCGCTATGCGACCGGGCTTTTTCAAGCGCTGGGTCTTCGTATTGTGAACGATCAAATCTTCGTCCTCGGACGCGATCAAATCACCAAGCTCCACGACCTGAATAAGGACGGCGAAGCAGACCAATACGAGTGTTTCAACAACGACGTGCAAGTCACGCCTGGCTTCCACGAGTTCGCCTTCGATTTGCAGACGGATAGCAAAGGTAATTTCTACTTCGCCAAGGGCGGGCCGGTGAGGGGCGGTGGCCGTGGATGGGAGCCGCTCAGCGACCACAGCGGTTGCATTTACAAAATCAGTCCCGATGGACAGAAGTTCGAGATTTTCGCCACAGGCGTGCGCGCTCCGAACGGCATGGGCGTCGGTCCCGGCGACATGGTGACCGTTGGCGACAACGAGGGCACTTGGGTTCCGAGGAGCTACGTCCACATCGTCAAGCAAGGCGAGTGTGTCAGCGTCCCCGACCTTTCCCACACCACTCCGCCACCCTCCGACTACGCGAGGCACGTCTGCTTCATCCCGAAAGACTGGGACAACTCCGGCGGCGGACAGACTTGGGTGCCGAATGACAATTGGGGAATGCCCAAAGGCACGATGCTTCACACCAGCTACGGCACGAGCAGCCTTTTCCGCGTCCTTCACGAAAACGTAGGCGGCACTCCGCAGGGCGGACTCGTCCGTTTCCCGCTGCGCTTTGAAAGCGGCATCATGCGCCCGCGTTTCAGCCCGATTGACGACCAGCTCTACGTCGTCGGCCTCAAAGGCTGGCAGACCAGTGCCGCCAAGGACAGCGCACTCCAGCGCGTCCGCTACACCGGCAAACCGAACAACCAGCCCGCCGAACTCCACGTCCGCGCCGACGGCATCGAACTCGCATTTCCCTACGCGCTCGACTCCGTCAGCGCCAGCGACGCTGCGAACTACGCCGTCAAGCAGTGGAACTACAAATGGACATCCGCCTACGGAAGCGACAACTACCGCGTGAAAGACGGCGGCAGGGGCGAGGACGCCGTCACCATCAAGGGAGTGAAACTCAGCGCCGACAAAAAGCGCGTCACCCTCGAAATCGAAGGGCTCGTTCCCGTCATGCAGATGGAGATCAAAATGAAGATCAACAGCGAGAACGGCGCACCAGTCACCGACCGCATTCTCAACACGATCAACGTCGTCCCAAGCGGCAAAACCGCATCCAACTAAGTGCGGCTCCAACAGGGCCAAATCTGGCAGCAGGGAGAAGTCTTCCTGCGCATCGTTCAACTCGAACGGCTCGAAGTGCAATACAAGTCCGTGACCAACATTCACACGAATGAAGGCACGCACCACAAAGCCACGAAGAAAGAATTCTGCCGGCTGATCAAAGGGGCGAAGCTATTGCCTACGAGTTGAGTTGTTTTATCCAGTGCGCCATGCAGCGCGCGGATTGAAAAAACACCGCAGGTCGTGTCCTTCAGGGAAGTTTCAGCGCGGCTTTACGCTGTGCATATTCGGCCGCAGGCATAAGCACGTAGCGAGGGTTGGCGTCGGCGCGCAACCAGCGGATGAGTGTGAGTAGATCGGACTCCGCCATCGTGGTGCAGCCAGCGCTCGGTTTTGCCGGGCCGCGTCGGATGTGAAAGAAAATGGCGCTGCCTTTTCCGGGGACTGGCGGATCGGAGTTGTGTCGGATTTCGACGAGCCAATGGTAAGCGAAATCGCCGAGCCTCATGCGCTGCTTGTCATACCACGGCGGGGGATTTCTGAGGTTAATTGTGACGTGGCGATTGTAGTCGGGATGCGTGATGTCGTCGGGCCAGGCATCCGCAGCGGTGACCGTGTGAAAAGGGTAATCGGCACCAACTGGAAGCGCGCTGTCGTATGTGTAGATTTTCCCGATTTTAAAAATACCAGCAGGTGCACGCCCATCGCGCTCCTTTTTATGAAGACCGTCTTCATCTTGCCCATACAGGCCGGAACCCCACGCGAGCCCGCTGCGACCGTAAAGGACAGGCCAGGGCTTTCCAACGGACTGCCATGTGACACCGCTTTTTTCGTAACGCTGTAGGGTGCCCTGAGTGGAATTCCAAGTTGGAGCGATGCTGACAATGAGTTGCTCCGCAGCGTGGCTGCGCGCAGTGATAAAACACAGGATGAGGATGGCTATCAAATGTAGCTTCAAGCGGCGCACGGGAGCGCCTGAGTTGTGTTCTTTTTTCATGCTGTCGGCGATGATGGCCGCATTCGCTTGCTGCTCCAAGACTATCTCATCAGCCGGTGTGGGTGAATGTGGGTGCTCGTATCATTGAAATTGCGGCTTCAATCATCCCGCAACAAGCAAACGGGAAGAGGCTGCGTTTCATTTTTACTCCGGCTTTTACACTTGCCAGTAACGACCTCGCGGGCGAAAGCGCGGTGATGACTGTGCCCGATGCCATGCTTGAAAAACTGCGACTAGCCGCGCAATCGGCGAGTGAGAAGGCCTACGCGCCCTATAGCGAGTTTCATGTCGGCGCAGCGGTGCTGGC